>QLUN01000099.1 GCA_018725455.1 Chloroflexota bacterium | reverse complement strand
CAAACCAATTCTGCGACACGCTTTAAGTAGGGGGTAGGGAAGGGGCTACACGCTACCTACTACACGCTTCCTCTGATCTGGGCACGATGGGGATGTGTTGGTCCTTCATAGACCTTTAGCTTCCCGAACATCGCCCGGCCCAGCGGATTCTTGGGCAACATGCCTTTCACGGCATGCTCGATAATCCATGTAGGGTGTGTAGCGATCAATTTCTCGAAGGTTATTGCCTTTAGACCTCCGGGGTAACCCGAATGCCGGAAGTAAACCTTCTGACGGGCCTTATTCCCGGTCACCCGCACCTTCCCAGCATTTACCACGATAACGTAATCGCCGGTATCGAGATGGGGGGCATACATCGGTTTATGCTTTCCCTTGAGAAGGTGAGCAACCTCGGTAGCCAAACGGCCCAGCGTTCTCCCGGAGGCATCAATTACGTGCCAATCTCGCTCGATATCTGAGACCTTAGTGCTGTATGTTTTCATAATTAGCAAATCCAACATCAGAATAGTTGACCCTCATCAGGCAAAGCCCATGCGGCGGTGCCACTATCTTTGCTGCTCCGATCAGGCCGGAGGTTGCCATCTCCCAGAACTCGCCCACTTCCATATCTCCCGAACCAATCCTTACCAGACTCCCTACTGTACGACGTACCTGCTGAGGAAGGAATGCATTGGCCCCCATATCAAAGAACATGAAATCGCCCTCTTTTCTCACCTCAGCTCTGAAGACGGTACGCACCGTATTCTTCGCTCCACCTTCATTGTTGGTGAAGGGCGCAAAATCGTGTTGGCCAAGCAATATATCACAGGCCTTACTCATTGCCTCAGCATCCAGTTTCCCTCTCACAAGATAGGCCCACCTGCGATACCGTGGTGAATGCACCGAATTATTGAGAATGCTATAGCGATATTCCCGACTAATCGCATCCCTGCGGGCATCGAAACTTACCCCCACATTGCAGGCGTCCCTGACTGATATATCGGGTGGCAGATAAAAATTTAGCGCTCTTACGAAGGTCAGTGGTGGCACTGCTGAAGCGGTCTCAAAAGTTGCCACCTGTCCCCCGGCATGAACCCCGGCGTCGGTGCGTCCAGCCCCGCGAAGACGAACTGCCTCACCCGTAACTTTCAATATCGCCCACTCCAGCTCCCCCTGGATTGTGGGCACGTTATTCTGGACTTGAAATCCATGGTATCTCGTGCCCTCATATTCGATAAGCAAGGCGATCTTAGCCAATTCTAAACTAGCTCAAGCTGGGTCTCCGGAGCCCCATCGCCCGGGCGCGGCCCCAATCTCGCCATCCTGGTGTAGCCACCGGCTCTATCGGCGTACTTCGGCGCTACTTCATCGAATATCTTCTTAACCACGTCCTTATCCCTGATGAACGCCAGTGCTTGACGGCGCGCATTGAGGTCACCTGCTTTACCTAAGGTGATCATCCTCTCGGCCAGGGAGCGAACCTCCTTGGCTTTGGCCTCAGTAGTCACGATCTTCCCATATCGCAGGAGATCTCTCACCTGATTACGATATAACGCTAACCGATGGCTGGTACTCCTCGAAAGCCTCCGTCCCGCCACGCGGTGTCTCATTTATCCTCCAGCACAAGAAACCTCTCCTGCAGTTTTTTCATCATCGCGTCACGCTCTAAATCCTCGGGAACCTCCTCTTCTCGGGGCATCTGATTCCCCCCCTCTCCCTCCCTCAAAAGCCCGACGGCCACCAGTCGCCCCTCGACCTCATTCCACGTTTTCGGACCGAGAAGCCTTGTATCGATGAACTCTTGCTTGGTCTTTCCCAGAAGCATCTCCAGGCTGGCGATCCCAGCTCGCCGGAGGGTCCTGTACGTCCGCAGACTAAGACCCAATTGATCGAGAGTCATATTAAGTTTCCCCGCCGGCAACGATGGCTCCTTTGCCACGGCAACCGCTTCTGGTGGCCTACCTAGATTGCTGAAGATGGAGAGCTGTTGGGTCAGAATCCGAGCGCTAGTGGCCACTGCATCGTCCGGGGAGATGGTACCATCGGTCAATACGTCGATTACCAGTCGATCGTAGTCACTCCTATCCCCCAGCCTGGTCTTCTCAACATTGTAGTTCACCCTTCGGATTGGCGTAAAGACAGCATCCACGGGTAAGACCCCTATGGATCCATCGCCGCGAGCGGCGCGGATGTATCCTCTGCCGATCTCAACGGTGAATTCGACATTCAGTTTCGCCTCGGGCGAGTCCAGGATAGCCAGATGATGGACCGGGTTTGCGATTGCAAAGGCGGCCGAGGATTTTATATCGCCGGCACGAACCTCTCCCTCCCCACTGGCCTCAAGAAAGAGTTCGCCGGACCGATTTGAGAGATAGCGCAGTCGTATTCCCTTGACATTCAGCAGGAATTCCATAGTATCCTCCTTCATATGAGGGATGGTGGAGAATTCGTGCTGAATCCCATCGATCTTGACGGCAGTCACTGCGGCACCAGGCAACGAGCCCAGCAGAACCCGTCGCAGAGCATTGCCCAGTGTGAGACCATATCCCGGATATAGCGGCTCGATGACGAAGTGTCCGTAGTTCTCAGAAACCAACCGGTAATCTATTGAAGGACTTACAATCTCAGGCAACTCTTAGACCTCCTGTTTAGCGAATAGTGAATAGTGATTAGTGATTGGGGGGTGGGCGGGGACTAATCACCAATCACCAATCACCAATCACCAATTTGGGAGGGGGCCTACCCGCTACCTACTACACGCTACCCGCTATCTTATCTGGAATAGTATTCTACAATGAGCCTTTCGTTGATGGTGACCCCGATATCCTCCCGCGACGGGAGGGTTAAAACCTTTGCGGTGAGCGACTTATCATCTACGCTCAACCATCCTGGTATGTGCCTGGAGCCGATATCTTGCAAAGCAGCCTGATAGGGAATAAGCGCTTGCTTGCTGGTCATCCAGGCAATAACATCACCCGGTTTGACCATACACGAAGGAATATCGGTTTTGCGTCCGTTGAGGGTAAGATGTCCGTGTCGAACCAATTGTCTCGCTTGACGGCGGCTCTCAGCAAAGCCAAGTCGATATACTACGTTATCCAGCCTCATTTCCAATATCCGCAGCAGGTTCTCACCAGCGAGCCCGGGAACTCTCTCGGCCTCGGCGAAGTGTCTGCTGAGCTGCCGTTCCAGGATGCCATAGATATGCTTGGCCTTCTGCTTCTCCATCAATCGAATGCCATATTCGGACATCTTCTTCGGACGCGAGCGTTGCCTCTGCCGCGATGGTTTCTGCTTTCGCTCCAGGACACACTTCGGAGTAGCGCACCTCTCGCCCTTGAGCATCAATTTTTCACCCTGACGTCGACACAGCCGACAGACGGGCCCTGTGTAGCGGGCCATACTTTCCTCCTTAAATTCGTCTCTTCTTCGGGGGTCGGCAACCGTTGTGAGGTGTGGGTGTAACATCCCTGATGCTTAATACATTGAGACCATTGGCTTGTAGCGTACGGATAGCAGCCTCACGCCCGCTACCGGGACCCTTTAGGTACACGTCAACCTGGCGTAAACCGTGCTCTATCCCTCGCCGTGCCACCTCGGCGGCAGCCCTTTGCGCGCCGAAGGCGGTTCCTTTACGTGATCCCTTAAATCCAACGGTGCCCGAACTGCCCCAAGTGATTACATTTCCCCTCTCATCAGTCAGGGTGATCATGGTATTGTTGAAGGTTGACTGTATGTAAGCGCGACCTTTCACTTCCCCCTTGCGCTCACGTTTTCTGACCCCGGTGCTCTTCTTTCTTACTGCCATCATTACGAGGTAATTAGTGATTGATAATTAGAGCCTCGTAACCCCAATCACCAATCACCAATCACCAATCACCCCCTTATTTCTTCGTCATGCCCCGGCGCCGACCTCTGCCAGCCACGGTCTTGGCCGGCCCGCGCTTGGTCCGAGCATTGGTCTTGGTCCTCTGACCATGAACAGGAAGCCCTCTGCGGTGTCTCAACCCCCGGTAACTCCCCATTTCAATGAAGCGCTTGATATTGAAGGTGACTTCTTTCCTTAAGTCACCCTCGACCTTGTATTGTTTATCGATGACTTCACGGATGCGGTTGAGCTCCTCGTCGCTAAGGTCTCTAACCCTGGTGCTGGAATTAACGCCGGTCTGGGTTAGTATCCTCTTACTCAACGTGGGTCCAATTCCATAGATATAGCGAAGGGATATCTCTATTTGTTTGTTCGCTGGAATGTCAACGCCTGCAATACGTGCCATCTCTACTCCTC
>QLUN01000098.1 GCA_018725455.1 Chloroflexota bacterium | reverse complement strand
CCATACCATTGAGTCTTGTATCCTAACATCCGCCTGAATTCACCCCAACCACTATCGGCAATCGACCCTTAATCTCTAAAATCTGAAGTCTTGCGCAAAATGGAAAATGGTAATTCCATGGTAAAACAAATACCACTCCATTGCAAACCTGTTGGTTCCGGCTCGTCCGGGTTAAGCGAGTATTCGCGCAATAACCGGTGCTACCACCTCGTAAAAGATGAATGCTATTCCCAGTACAAACAGGGTCGCTCCTGCCACTTTGGTGGCTATTCGAAAACCCCGGCCGCGGAAGTAGCGCATCGACTTGCCCCCCAAAACGCCTAATGCGGCGGGAACGATGTTCTCCCCGATGGAAAACGAAATAGCAATGACAGTTGTGCGAAGGATCGCTTCTGCTGGCGAAATGTTGCCCCCGAGCATCGGCGCACCTACAACTATTAATATAAAACCCCATATGGCGATATGAGGAAGGCATGGCTTTATGCCGAATAATGTCGCTAACACCGAGAGGCCGTGCGATTTGGCGCGAAAGAAACGGGCCTTTGTCCCGATATTGAAGAAGATCAGCGCCCCTGCCGCTGCGATCACTATTCCCCCGGCGATATGGAGCACCAGCGCATGTTCGCGGATAAAATCAAGGGCCAGTCGGCCAAGAAGCAATATCACAAGTGTTATTGCGATAAAGACGACTGCGCGCATGCCGATAAAGAAGAGCAACCAGGCGATAAACTTTCGGGGATCTTTCTGAGTGGAGATCAAGTAGGCAATTAGAATAGGTGTGCACGAAGCAAGGCAAATGGTGATGCTGCTCAGCACGCCGAATGAGAAGGAAAACCCAATGTGTTCCCACTGCATCGAACTCCCCCTGCCCACTGTAAGCATTCAGCCATCAGCACTCAGCTTCGCAGCGACACCCTGACGCTGGTTGCTGACTGCTGACGACTTACCTTTGGAATATCCCTTTCCGGTAAGCGGTTATCCCTGGTTCATAGATTGCCGCTATTATTGCCTCGGCGGTGACCGTCGCTCCGGTAATCCCATGTACATCTTCCTGCCATGTAAGTTCTGATTCTGCGCGGTGGGCCACGAACGTTGCGAGAAATTCATCCATCCCTACCACGTAGATTGGGGTCTCTTCGTGTTGCCATACGTGAACGCGTTGGATTATTCCCGCTCGGTCTGTCTTAACGAATAGATTTATCGGTCCGCCCCATCCCTCTTCATCTCCCAGAAAAACAAATCCCTGTAATTGTCGATCATCACAGTGAAGTTCATAGTAAACAAACCCGTTCTTTTCTGCGGGGACAAAGAACAGGCCTGTAGCTGCCAAAAAATCCCTCAGATATGCCCTATATGGGGCTGCTTCCGGAGCAATATCAGCCGGCTCTTCTCTGAGTAAAGGAGCAAAATAAAGAGTTATCGCAGCCACTACTACAACTACCAGTGCAGTTACACCGACGATAATCTTAAACCCCTTAGTCTTTGTTCCCTTCGGTTGAGTGTTCATCTTCCCTGTCTTCTCATTATACAGTATCCTGCCATAATTTGCTCGATATGTCCGTGCGGAAGGAACCGTCTGACAGTTTCGGGGAAATAAGGAGCGAAATAAAGAGTTATCGCAGCCACTACCACAACTACCAGTGCAGTTACACCGACGATAATCTTAAACCCCTTAGTCTTTGTTCCCTTCGGTTGAGTGTTCATCTTCCCTGTCTTCTCATTATACAGTATCCTGCCATAATTTGCTCGATATGTCCGTGCGGAAGGAACCGTCTGACAGTTTCGGGGAAATAAGGAGCGAAATAAAGAGTTATCGCAGCCACTACCACAACTACCAGTGCAGTTACACCGACGATAATCTTAAACCCCTTAGTCTTTGTTCCCTTCGGTTGAGTGTTCATCTTCCCTGTCTTCTCATTATACAGTATCCTGCCATAATTTGCTCGATATGTCCGTGCGGAAGGAACCGTCTGACAGTTTCGGGGAAATTATGTGGGCCACTGTAATCCAGGGATTAAGGCTCCCATCACTTCGGATTTCTGGCGCTGAGCTGTTAGTACAGGCACACTCTTATCACAACCTGTGCTGCCATCAAGTTGACAGCGGTAACAGCAGGGTATTTAATATAGGTGGTATTAGTGTAGCCTCAAAAAGGCATTCCGGAAGGGCAGTGGTTGCCCGGAAAGGGGAGAACTTGGAAGAGTCCCAGGGGATCTCGAGCCGCGGCATCTCGGGATTTGTTTATGTCACCCTGGCCCAACTGGGATCAACAGTTTTGGGGGCAATCTTCTGGATAGGGATAGCGAGCATATTGCATCCCCGCGCATTAGGGTATTTAAGCTGGCTTATCTCGATCGGGACGCTCGTTTCCATTGCTTGCTCACTCGGGCTGGGGAAAACTGTGGTCGCATATTACCCCAAAAAGGAAGGTAAAGGGGGACTTTTGAGCGGTGCGACCCTTTTCGTCTTAGTGGTTAGTGTGGGAATTGGAGCAATCTTTTCTTTACTCCTCGATCCAGTCGTCGGCTTCTTGATAATCGGTTTTTCATCCCTCTCTGTGGCAACATATTCTGAGCTAGCAAAGCAACAATACAGGAACTATATGGTGCTTATGGTAGGAGCGAGGTTGCTGTCAATATCCCTGGCCATCCTGTTCTACTTCTGGTTCGGGGTAATCACAGGAATAATCGCCGGATTTGCCGTAGCCCACTTCCTTTTCGGGCTGAAGGCCTTGAGTAATTTTCATTCTAGTCCCAGTATAATAGGGCTCAAAGAAACGATGGGGTTTTCCTTGCATTCCTGGGGGGCTGATTTGAGTCGGGGGTCAATTAATTTTATTGACAAAATTTTGATCGGTCAGCTTTTCGGTATGACGACCCTGGGGCTTTATTGGCTGGCTAATCGGATATTTCTGCTCTTCGGAATCCTGCCCCAGGTTCTCTTCTTTTACCTTTTCCCTCAAAAATCGGCCGGGAAGACAACCAAATGGATAGCGGTTTTAGGGACATTTTTCTCGGCCATATTTGCCGCAGCAATTTTCTTCATATCCCCACTCGTCATTCAGGACTTCCTCCCCCATTTCTACCCCGCGATCGGGGCAATTCGACTGATGGGACTTGCTTTGATTCCAGCGACAATAGCTGGAATAAAGCTATCAGAGCTTTATTCGGAAGGCAAATCAGGTGTCGTAATAGAGTCGCACATTCTAGCACTGGCAGTTTGGGCGGCGAGCTTCTTGATCTTGGGTGAAAGTTTTGGGGTGCTCGGCCTTGCGGGGAGTATGATGCTGCTTCAAATCACCCTCGCTATTTCCCTTTTCATCTTACCGGAGTAAACCATGCGACGAGTTTTGAGAAGCCTCATTTACATTCTTCTGGCATCGATGGTCATTCTGGGATTCATTGTCTACACCAGAGAAGTGGAGGTCAGGGGTGAACAGGTGATCGCGACGAGAAGAGCAAGGGACACTTTCGTGACCATAACGGTGATAGCTGAAGATACCCAGAAGGCAGAGGAAGCTGTCGTTTTAGGTTAGATGACCGCACCAAAGGTTTACAAGACCGAGGCCATTGTCCTCAAGCATACCAACCTTGGGGAAGCGGATAGAATCCTCACGCTGTTCACGCCCAATATGGGCAAACTCAAGGCACTGGTCCGAGGAGCTCGCCGCTCGAGGAGCAAGCTGGGGGGACATGTAGAGCCCCTTACCCATTGTTCATTGGTGCTTGCCCGGGGGCGGAATCTGGATACCGTTACTCAGAGCCAGACCATCGGGGGCTTCCTCTCAATTCGCAATGACCTCTGGCTTACAGCTCAGGCACTCTATCTTATCGAGCTGGCCGATGTCTTCACAGCGGAGCGTTCCGAGAACTACCCGGTCTACAAGCTATTACTCGATGCCTTGCATGAGCTCGGTAAGGTGCGCTGTGTTGAGCTTCTCTTCCGCTACTTCGAACTCCAACTTCTGGGGCATGTGGGTTATCAGCCGCAATTGCGAGACTGCCTCAACTGCCGATCACCGCTCCGGCCGGTAGAGAATTTCTTCAGCCCCAGCGGCGGAGGGGTCCTCTGCCCGAACTGTGCTCACACCGAGCCGGTAGTCCAGCCCATTTCCGTCAATGCCCTCAAGGTGATGCGTTTACTTCAGCGTGGCGATTACGCTACCGCCATCCGATTGCGCCTGGTTACTGAGCTATCCCGAGAGTTGGAGCAGATCATACAGGGATATATCCGCTATCTGCTGGAGCGGGAGATCAAAGCGACGGGGTTTCTGGACCG
>QLUN01000097.1 GCA_018725455.1 Chloroflexota bacterium | reverse complement strand
GATGATTTTTTCCACTTTACGGCTCCTCTCTGTAATAATTTGATACTTGATTTAACCCAAATTATGCACGTAGCTTCGTTTTCGTGTCATTTTTTGCAGTCATTTAGATACATCATGCATTATCTGGATTTATGCATATTAACCTTATGGGGCGGCGGGTCGTGGTTCCTTAGTCTGCCATAAGCCGAGATGAACTAAAATCCTCTTGATGGTCTCCTTATCTTCGATAAAAGATATGATGCGCATTGGCTTGCTGCACTTGGGGCAGAGTAGTGGGTCGGCATGGTATACCTTTTGAATCAAGCGGGCTCAGGTTCCTGCGGAACTCTTCGGTTGAGATTTCAGCTTCGATCAGGAACGGCGCCAGGTCATCGCCGGCAGTTGCCTTTTTGCGGAGACCCCGCGACTTGTTTGAATAATATCCGTAATACCGGACCGGTTGTTCACCTTTATTGGGTATATGGGTTACAAGCTGGGCCAACCAGTCCAGCGCCGTAAAAGTTTTGGAGCTCTTGCCATCCTTGGATTCGTAGGTCACCCTGGCCACGCTATCTTTGGTTTCAGCTGCCGGGATGTAGATCATCCACTCCTGGGAGATGGGCGCCCTGATGATGTGACTTAAGCCAACCTTTCGGGCCCCTCGCTGAGTGAATTCCTTCAGAATTTGCTCGCGACAGCTACTCATGGCCACCACCTTCCACCTGTATCACAAGCAGCGGCACCATCTCAGGATAGACATGGGCCTTGTAGTACCAGTTATTCGTATCAACCGTTTGCATTCGAGTAATCCTTGTCGGCGGCGAATAGCGTAAGCAAAAGCTCCGCATCATCTATTAAACGGTATTCAGGGCGCTTGCCAGACAGACGTTCGCTGCTTTCCATGATGATCCGCACGCCCTCGCCGCGCTTGTCCATCAGGGTGCGGCGGTCCGTGTTGACCCAGGCGATGTCAGTTGGCACAGGACACTTGGCCAGCAGGCTGGTCAATGTCTCGTTGCGGGCCGCCTGCCGGTACAGCAGGCTCTCGATGGTCATGGTGTTCGGGATGGTTCCCGGCGAATAAATTTCCAGGCGATCGGCAAACATTTTGAGCCTGACTTTTGATCCGTAGATCGCATAGTCCCGATGCGCCACGGCGTTAACCATGGCCTCGAAAACCGCCGTCAGGTCAAATTGAGGAATATCCCTCCGGCCCAAGCCCTTGACCCCGGCCACTTTCATGTTTCTAGCAACAAAGCGGCAGGATTCGCGAACCTGCTCATCCAGGGGACCTGAAATATCTCGGGCATCCAATTGGTACGGCAAGCCGCTGTCAGCAGCAGTCGGCGATGTTCCGCGATAGGCTACCGCCTGAACGAATGCATTCGGTAGCCATTCCCGCGGCTCGCGACAGGCCATCAGAATGCCGGATACAGAAGGATGAAAAACGCCCTCGTCATCCAAGGCAATCAGTCCGAGCTTCTGGAGAAAGTCCATTCCTTCGTCGCGCGTACGCGTCGTTCTAAATCGTTCATAGAGGACAGGTTCTAGTGCGTCCACGGGGGCCTGCACGACCGGCTGCCCGTCGAAACGGATCATTCGCGTCTGGCTGCGCTGCTGACCTAAACGAATGATGTAGTCTGTGGACATCTTCCGTTTACTGCTGCCGATTCGATGAAAATAACCCCCTGGACTCTCGTGAACACACAAGCTCCGCGGTATATCTATCTTCAGGATGGGCGCCGGATTACCTGCGGCATCCGAAAACTCCCACTTCTCGATCCGGCATAGCGGAGGCGGTTTGATCCGGTCGTTGCAGATGCCCAGCAACCAATGCTCCAATACCGCTAGTTCCTTTACGCTCATCCCTTGTGGCTCCCTTGTCCGCTCGTCGATACCAAGAACAAGCACGCCGCCAAAGCTGTTGGCGAAGGCTGCTATTTCGTCCGCCAATCCGTCGGGATGTGGTCCCGTCACTCTGTCGCCGCGAAAAGTTACGGCCTTCAATTCCAAGCGGCTATCTTCACCTAGCCGTATCTGCGCCGATAGTTCTTCTTTGGTGTCGAACATGTGTTACATCCTTTCCAAACTCGAAGTCCACCGACATTACGGGAACCTTCTTCGGCTTGCTGCACAAATAAGTAGCCGGCAATCAAGTTCTCGAATTGCTCTTTCCTTCCCATTGCTCAGCCCTAACATCGTCCCAACTCTGAATCCGCTTAATGTTCCTTGTCCTTTGGCGGGTCATGGTCCTTGCCCGGCGCAATGGTGTCTTTACTGCGAAACTTGCCGTCCACGCCCTTTATGGTACTTAAAACAACATTCGCCGTTTTGCGCCCCACGCCCGGCAAGGATTGCAGTTCCGCACGCCTCTTTGGCACCTGGCCGCCGTACCTCTCCATTATCAGCCGCGCCGTGGCCAGCAGATACCTGGCCTTGTGGCGGTATAGCCCCAGGGTTTTAATTTCTCCCGCCATCTGCTCTTCCGTCAGAGCTGCCATTTCCGCCGGTCCGGGATATTCGGCGAACAGCGCTGCGGTGACTTTGTTAACCTGAATATCAGTTGACTGGGCGGACAGGACGGCTGCCACCAGCAACTGCCACGGCGAGGAAAATCTCAGTTCCGTCTGCGGGTTGGGGTTTGACTGCCTCAGGATTTCCAATACCTTTGCCGCCCGCGACTTGCGTTTCATCGTCCCTGTCAGGCCAGTTTATAATGGCGCAGCCGCAGCGAGTTCAGTAATACTGAAACAGAAGACATAGCCATGGCCAGCGCAGCGATTTCGGGGCGCAGTTGCCCGGAGGCGGCAATGGGTATAGCCAGCACATTGTAGCCGAAAGCCCAGCCAAGGTTTTGCCTGATGATACGAAACGTATTATGTGCCAGGCGGAACAGCGTCACCAGCGAGGACAGGTCGCCGCGGATCAGTGTCACGTCGGCGGCTTCAATGGCAATGTCGGTCCCTGTGCCGATGGCGATGCCGACATTAGCCTGCGCCAGCGCCGGGGCATCATTGATACCGTCGCCAACCATCGCCACTGTCAGTCCTTCTGCCTGCAGCTTCCGCACTTCCGCTTCTTTCTGCTCCGGCAGGACCTGGGCCAGGACACGGCTGATGCCGACCTGCCGCGCTATGGAGCCTGCCGTACGCTCATTGTCACCAGTCAGCATCACCGTCTGCCTGCCGGCACTGCTTAAGGAGGCAATCGCGCGGACGCTGTCTTCCTTCACTGTATCGGCAACAGCAATGACCCCGGCCAACCGGCCGCCGACCGCCGCGAGTATTACTGTTTTCCCCCCGTTTTCCAGGGTGGTGAGCACTTCTTCTGCCGGAGACGTATCCAAAGAGAAATCTGCCATCAGCTTCCGGTTGCCAAGCAACAGCTCCCGGCCGCTGATTCTGGCGCGGATGCCTCTGCCGGGAAGGGCGGTAAACTGCTCTGCCTTCAGAAGCGCCAAGCCTTTGTCAGTTGCAGCCCTGACTACAGCCTGACCCAAAGGATGCTCAGAACCGGCTTCGCCGCTGGCAGCTATCTGCAATAGCTGTTCTTCGTTCAGTTCACTTAGCGGTATAAGATCTGTCAGGGATGGTTCGCCCCTGGTAATCGTTCCGGTCTTGTCAAAGATAATGGTGTCCACGTCAAGCAAAGTCTGCAGGCTTTCGGCGTCCTTCACCAGGATGCCGTTTTCGGCGCCGAGTCCCGTGCCTACCATGATGGCTGTCGGTGTGGCCAGCCCCAGGGCGCACGGGCAGGCAATCACCAATACGGCCACGGCAGAAAAGACTGCCCGTTCAAACATGGCCTGCCCACCGTAGAGCAGCCAGCCGGTAAATGTGGCAACGGCAATTAAAAGGACAACCGGCACAAAATAACCGGTTACCCGGTCGGCCAGCTCCTGGATGGGAGCCTTGGAGCCTTGCGCCTGCTCCACCATCCGGATAATCTGGGAGAGGAAAGTGTCCTTTCCCACCCGGGTGGCACGGAAGGTGATTAAGCCGTGCAGATTAATGGTAGCGCCTGTCACCCGGTCACCCGCTGTTTTTTCCACCGGGATGCTTTCCCCGCTGACCATTGCTTCGTTGATAGTAGTGTATCCTTCGATAATCTCGCCGTCCACCGGAACTTTTTCTCCGGGACGGACAATGATTAAATCTCCTACCCGGACCTGTTCCACCGGAATCTCTTTCTCCTGACCGTTTTGCAGAATAGTTGCCGACTTAGCACCCAACTGCAGCAGTTTCTTGATGGCGCTGCTTGTTTTGCTTTTGGCAATGGCTTCCAGATAGCGGCCAAGCAGGTGAAAAGCCATAATCATA
>QLUN01000096.1 GCA_018725455.1 Chloroflexota bacterium | reverse complement strand
GAAAGGGTGGCACTCTCGTTCGGCCTCTCCATAGCTGTTGTGCCTCTCATTGGACTGGTGTTGAATTTTACCCCCTGGGGGATTCGACTCAACCCCATCCTTCTTTCACTGACCCTTTTCATCGCCGCGATGTCAGCCATCGCCTGGTATCGTCGGCGCCGGCTTTCGGAACAAGAGAAACTCAACCTGATTCTCAACCTCTCGCTACCCCGGCAGGAAAGCCGGCTGGATAGGGCGCTTTCCATCGTGCTGATACTGGCGATCGTGGGATCCATCGGAACTCTAGCCTACGTGATCGCCAGCCCGAGGGTGGGGGAGAGGTTCACCGAGTTTTATATCCTCGGGCCTGGAGGGAAGGCTGAGGGTTATCCCCGGGAGCTGAGGGTGGGGGAAGAGGGGCGGGTGATCGTTGGCATCGTCAATCGCCAACACGAGACAATGAGCTACGAGGTGAAGATAACGGTTGGGGGAAGATTAGTCAGGGAGATCGGCCCGATAGAGCTAGCTCATGAGGGGGGATGGCGGCACGAGGTCGGATTCGTTCCACAGCAGCCCGGGGAAAACCAGAGGGTGGAGTTTGCGTTGTACAAGATCCGCACGCTGGGCGCAGAGAATAAGCCCGCCCTCACGCTTCATCTCTGGATCGATGTGGATGAGGGGGGTTAAGTGGAGATAGGGGGAGTCGAACCCCCAACCTCGGCGATGCGAACGCCGCGCTCTCCCGATTGAGCTATATCCCCCAGGCTATTAATAGTAGCAAAAGATACATCCTCGCGTCAAGATATAGTCAATTGCAGAAATCATTATAATTCTCTCCACCCTACGATTACTGTAGCACCAGGGCAGCCTGATGTTCCTCGGGGTTGAGGTGGATATTACGACTGCTCATCGCCAGTCCATCGGGCTCGCGGACCGTGGGAGCGACTATGATCTGCGGATTCATATTGAGACCCATGATCCATTTTCGAGGTCTTGCCATATCTGACAACACATGACTACACTCCTGATTTACCGCCGACTGAGAGACAATTTCGTATCTGTTTTGAGATGATTGCAGTCAGTAGGCTGGAACATGGGTTGCATAATGCACAAAGCGGTGAAAGACTTGGTGACCGAACCGATCCCGTAAAGGGTGTGGGGCGTTGCGGCAAGGCCGCATTCCAGGTCCCGGAACCCGAAGGCCTTTGCCCAGATAACCTCACCTCCCTTTACGATGGCCGCGCTGAGAGCCGGAAGTTTGGTCTCGGACATCTTTGCGAAGATAAACCCTTCCAACCTGGCAAACGACATGTTAACCTCCCTTGCATATCTGTGATTTCTCTCCGCACACTACCCTGTTGTCATGGTATCATCAAGTGGGGAAATGGGGTCAACTCTATCTATTCTTATCACCGAGAAGGGCGAAGGGCAAAAATAGAGTCGACCCCGTTTTCATTCACAGGTGGAGCAGGTGGCGCAGGCTCCTGAATTGCAGGGGCCACCGGCCGATATTCGCCACCCTCTTCGGTCATCAGGAAGCATAGCCTCGCGGGGATGACATCGATACGATTCCCGCCGGGCTCGCCAGGGCCTGGGATGGTGTTAGCGGAGCCTGCGATATAGCCCTGCACGAGTTGTATAGCACTGACGCCATGTCTGTTGCTGATGACCGTGTTCCCTCTCAGGAGCGCTTGTGCTGAATCCCAGAGCTTGATGCCGTGCACACTGTTCTCAGAGAAGGTGGAGCCGGTGATCGCAGCCTGCGCCCAGTCCCTGAGCTCGATACCATTCCACCCATTCCCGGTGATCGTGGAACCGGTGATCTCTGCCTGCGCCCGGTCCCTGAGCTCGATACCGTTCCACCCATTCCCGGTGATCGTGGAACCGGTGAACACAGCCTGTGCTGAGTTCAACAACTGGATGCCGTGTTTCTCGTTCCGGGAGATGGTGGAGTCGGTGATCTCTGCCTGCGCTGAGTCCCAGAGCTTGATACCATATGCCCTGTTCTCCGAGATGGTGGAGTTAGTGATCTCTGCCTGAGTGGTGGTGCCGCCGGCCAACCCTATCCAGCCATCCCTCAGGAGGAGTCCGTCCATTTTCACTCGCGCCGCCCTCAGCAGGGAGATAACGGCAAACCCCCCTTCGATGCGTGGCTGAGCGCCCTCCTTAGCTTCGATGGTGAGATCTTTCCCGATGGTCACCCCGCCGATGTAGCTGCCCTCACCCAGAATCAGCCGTCCTCCAGGCAGCAGAGCGTCAACCGCATACTGCAGAGTGGGAAAGGCAGGGTCGGGAAGCCTTACCTCCCATTCAATCGGTTGCATCAGTGGGATTCGCAGGCCAGAGGGGAGATTCCCTAAAAGGTCGACGCCATTCTTCAGCATGGTGTTATTGCCCCCTCTCACCGGGCGGTTTGAAAGGGATATGATTCCACTCTTCCCATTGCCCTGAATGAGATTATCGGTCATCTCCGCCTGCGCTGAGCCCCAGAGCTTGACACCATATGCTTTGTTCTCCGAGATGGCGGAGCCGGTCACCACAGCCTGCGCTGAGTCCCAGAGCTTGAAGCCGATAAGATTATTCGAGACGGCGGAGTTGGTGATCTCCAGGAGTGCCGAATTCTGCAGTCTGAAGCCATCCTCCTGGTTCCCGGAGACGGTGGAGCCGGTGATCTCCAGGTGTGCGGAGTTCCGCAGCCATACGCCATTCCTGTTTTCGGAAATGGTGGAGCCGGTGATCACGGCCTCCGCATCTGCCGAAAGCGCTATGCCAGGCCCAACATTCTCGGAGATGACGGAGCCGGCGATCACGGCCCGCGCCGAGTCCCTGAGCTCGATGCCAGTCCACCCGTTCCCGGAGATGTCAGACCCTGTGATTCCAGCCTGCCCTGAATGCCTTATCCTGATGCCAACCCCGTTTGTGGAAATGACGGACTCCGTGACCTCTGCCTCTGCTCTTGCCGAAAGTTCCATGCCCCATCTGTTCCCGGAAATAGTGGAATCACTGATCTGTGTCCGTGCCGTGCCCCGGAGGATGATGCCGTGATCGTTATCGGAGATGATGGAGCCCATGATCCCAGCCTGTGCTTCGCCCCCAACCCCGATCCCCTCCCGGCTGTTCCCGGAGATGACAGAGCTGGTGATCGTTGTCCGTGCCCTGTTGACGAGCCCGATGCCCCATCTGTTCTCCGAGATGGTGGTGTCGGTGATCACCGCATGCGCTTCGCCTGCAAGCCCGATGCCCACCTCGTTCCGGGAAATGGTGGAACCGGTGATCTCTGCTTGCGCTGAGTCACTGAGCAGGATACCCTGCCAGTTTCCCGAGGTGGCAGAATCGGTGATCTCAGCCTGTGCCGAGTCCCTCAGCAGGATGCCGGCACCTTCCGTGTTACCGGAGATGGTGGAGTTGTTGATCTGAGCCCTTGCTGAGTCCCGGAGCATGACCCCATGCCTGTTCCTGAAGAAGGTGGAGCCGGCAACTTCGGCGTGTGCCGAGTCCCTGAGCTCGATGCCGTGCCTGTTTTCGGAGATGGTGGAGTTGGTGATGGTTACCTGCACCTCACCCTGAAGCAGTATCCCATGGGCGCCGATCTCTGCATCGGGAGAGGCATCTCCTTCCTCCGCCCCGGTGATCGTCAGTCCCTCTAACTTGACCGTGATTCGCTCATCCGCCGCGACCCAAACGACCGGATAGCCCTCTTTGATCCCGTCAATTATCGTCTTTCCGGCACCCGCGCCCTGCAGTGTCAGGGGTCTATTGATCCTGACATTCTCCTCCCAGGTTCCGGATGCCAACTGGATCACCGCACCTTCCGGCGCCCCATCGATAGCCTCCTGGATAGACTCGCCGGGCGGTATCGTCCCTTCTGGTATCTGATCCTGATCGGCGACCGGCACCGTGGGTTGCAGCCAGTTGAAAATCACCAGGCCCAACAGACCTGCCAGCACTGCTAAGATCAGATACCGAGAGAACCTCGTCATGGTTTTCTTCCTCTTGCCAGGGGTTATTATCGTTCTCCGTCATTCTCTGCGCTTCTGCGAGAGGTCCATCAGTCTCTATCCTGGCGTCTCGAACGGTCGTACTGGACGATCCCGATAAGCCCGACGGTCAGGCCGCCGATTGAGGAGGTAGCGGCCACGAAATTCAGCAGAAATGTAGACTCCAGGAGCCGGATGACCATAACGAAAGGCAGCACCGCCCCGATAAGGAGTAACCCGAATCCGAGGATGATAAGTCTTACCGAAGGTGCCTGCTTCATTTTCATTCAGCGGTAGAGCCAGCAGGCCACGAAGTGCCCCTTATGGGGCTCAAATTCCGGGGGCTCCTCTACATCACAGCAACCTCTTATGATAGCATTACACCGTGGATGGAAGCGGCATC
>QLUN01000095.1 GCA_018725455.1 Chloroflexota bacterium | reverse complement strand
ATGGCATCGAGTATGTGCTGGTGAACGGCACCGTAGTAATAGAGCGCGGGGAACATACCGGCAGGCTCGCCGGTCGGGTTCTCACGCACAATTAAGGAGGGACATATGCGACCGATGGCCGAAGTGAGGATCGATCTTGATCAATTGGCGGGGAACATCCGCCTGGTGCGTCAGAATCTCCCGCAGGGGGTGAAGATACTATTCGCGGTGAAGCGCGATGCCTACGGGCACGGGTTGATCGAGCTTTCTCAGCGAGCGCGAGACGAAGGGGTGGAGTGGCTGGGGGTGGCCGACCTCCTCGAGGTGGAGAAGCTGCGTCGCGCCGGGGTGGAGCTTCCTGTCCTCATAATGGGACTATCCCGAGCCGAGGACGTTGCTGTTGCAATTGAGCTGCGTGCCTCACTCAGCATCGCCAGTCTCGATTTCGCCGCCCGGCTCGACCAGGAAGCGAAGGCTCAAGGCGTGCCGGCGAGCGTTCAGGTGGAGATCGATACCGGTCTGGGACGGTTCGGGGTCTTCCCTGATGAGGCACTCGAGTTCTTCGTCGAGCTACAAAAATTCTCCAACCTGCAGGTCGAAGGGATTTTCAGTCATCCGGCGGTCGCCGATTCGCAAGATGCCGACGATCGGGTGTATACATTGGGTCAGATCGAGAAGTTGAACAGAGTACTTGCCCGATTGGACGAAGCCGGGATGCTCCCGCCGCTGCGCCATTTCGCCTGTGCGCCCTGTCTGATCAACTATCCTGAAGAGACCCTGAGAGGATACTACAATATGGTGCGCATCGGTGCGGTACTCTACGGCTATCCCGAGGCACCGGCCGCAGGGACGTGGGCCGAACAGATCACACCGATCGCCACAGTCACTACCCGGATTATCGCCCTGCGCCAGCTCCCCGCAGGGAGCTACATCAGCTACAATCGCACTTATAGGACGGACTCCGTCCGCCAGATTGCGGTCATTCCATTGGGTTTCGGCAGCGGGCTCCACCGTGCACTCTCCAATCGCGGCGAGGTGGTCATTGGTGACAAAAGGGCGCCGATCGTCGGCCGGATCTGCATGGATCACACGATGATCGATGTGACCGGTCTGGACGCAAAGATAGGCGATGAGGTCGAGGTAGTCGGCCCACGCTTAACCGCCGAGGAGCAGGCGGCAAAGGCTGGTGTGGGGGCAAACGATATTCTCACCCCTCTCTGCCGACAGGTGCAGCGAGTCTACCGATTCACCCCTTCCCGTTTAGCGTGTAGTGCATAGCGTGTAGGGAGCAGGGAGGCTATAAAAGAAAGTGAAACGAGGAGGGGATCCATGGTAGAAATGTTTAACCTATCCCGGGAAGAGAAAGAGAGGGCAAACCGCCTCCATAAGGAATCAGTCGTGGTTGATACCCTATCAGGCGGTCCCACGGTGTTCTCTCAAAATATGCTGAAAAGATTAGACAAGTTAATAGCGAAAAATGTCTCCACACCAGCAATCCTGGATGAAATGGACCGCCTGGGCACTCAAGCGATAGTAGAAGGTAGGTTAAGAGAATATAAAGAGTGCTGGGAGGCAAGCGGTGTGGATGTGGTCAGTGCAACCCTGGGGGCATTGGGTGAAACCCCCTTTACTTACGAGAATGCTTTGAGGGATATTGCTCTTTGGACGAGAAAATTTGACTCCCTCGATTGGCTGGTAAAAGCAACGAGCCTTAAAGACATCGAGCGGGCAAAAGAGCAGGGCAAACAGGCGGTGATCCTGAACTTCCAGAATACCACCCACATCGGGACTGACCTGAATAATCTTGATTTCTTCTATAATCTTGGTGTTAGGATTATTCAGTTGACCTATAACATGAGGAATTTCGTGGGCGACGGATGCACCGAGCGAACTGATTGTGGGTTGAGCAACTTCGGGGTTGGGGTGGTCAAGCGGATGAACGAGCTGGGAATACTTGTGGATCTATCCCACTGCGGGCATAAAACAACGATGGATGCCATTGAGATTTCCACCAGGCCGGTAGCCTTTACCCATGCTTTTTGCCGCGAACTCAACGAGCATGACCGGGGCAAGACCGATGAAGAGTTCAAATCACTCGCCGAAAATAACGGATACTGCGGCATAGTGGTGGTGCCCTTCTTTCTGGCTAAGGAAAGTCCTTCATTGTATGACTTCCTGGATCACCTGGAGCACGCCATAAAAATCATGGGCAGCGATAAAGTAGGTGTAGGAACTGATTGGGGAGCAGTATACCCCGAACCTCTACTGGCCAGGCTAAATGAGGAGGTCAAGCGAATCGGGTTTAGAGAGGAGCACAACGTCGATTGGGGCGCAGTTACGGAGGGTTTTAGGGACTGGAGGGACTGGCCGAATATCACCTATGGCCTGGTATCACGCGGATATCCTGATAAAGAAATCAAGGGGATTTTAGGCGGCAACTTCCTCAGAATCTTCGAGGAGGTCGTCGGGTAGGCGCCTTCCGGTTACTTGACCTCCCGGTAGCCGGGCATTATCACTGGAGCCACGGAATCTTTGCCTCTTAGACCGGCCTTTCGTTGCGGAAGAAAATCCCTAATATTATTTAGCAGTATCAACCCTTCCGGATCGGCCGCAGGTTTAGCGAGTCGGCCAGGTGACAGGTGACGAAGTGCTCCCCACCCAGGTGCCGATAGAGCGGGGTCTCCGTCTTGCAGACCTCCTTAGCGTAACGGCAGCGCGGGTGGAAGTAGCAGCCGGAGGGTGGATTGACCGGGCTGGGGACATCCCCCTCGAGGATGATTCGCTCTGCCTTGTAGTCGGGATCGGGAACAGGGACCGCCGACATCAGCGCCTCGGTGTAAGGGTGCTTCGGGTTGTCAAACATCTCCTCGGTCTTGGCCAGCTCCACGATCTTTCCGAGGTACATCACCGCTACCCGGTCACTGATATGCTTGACCACGGAGAGATTATGAGCGATGAACAGGTAGGTCAGACCGAACTCCTCCTGCAGGTCCTCGAGGAGGTTCAACACCTGCGCCTGGATGGAGACGTCGAGGGCGGAGACCGGCTCGTCGGCTACGATCAACTGCGGGTCGAGGGCGAGGGCGCGTGCAATCCCGATCCTCTGTCGCTGGCCACCGGAAAACTCATGGGGATAGCGCCTCATGTGATCCGGCTTCAGTCCGACGGCACCCAGCAGTCGGCGGACGCGATCCTCCCGTTCACTCCCCCTGGATACACCGTGCACCAGCAGCGGCTCCCCCACGATCGACCCCACGGTCATGCGTGGGTTCAGGGAGGAGTATGGGTCCTGGAAGATGATCTGCATATCGCGGCGTAGCATCTTGAGTAGCTTCCCGCGGGCGGTAGTAACATCCACCTCCCGATATTGCTCGCCCGAGTCGGCAAGCCTCTTGCTCCGAAAGATGACCTTGCCATCGGTCGGCTCGATCAGGCGGAGGATCGTCCGTCCAATAGTGGTTTTCCCGCAGCCGCTCTCCCCTACGAGCCCGAGGATTTCCCGCTCTTTGATGTACATGTCAACATCATCAACCGCCTTAACGTGGGCCACCACACGCCTCAGGATACCCTTGCGCACGGGGAAGTACTTCTTCAGGTTCTTTACTTCAAGCAAGACGTTATCAGAAGACAAGCTCTTTCACCTCCTCTGTCAGTTTGCAGTTTACAGAGGTCAGGGATCGAGAGACGGGGGCTGATCCCTGTCAACTGACCCCTGACAACTGCCTAAAACATCATTAGTACAGCCAGCAAGCGGTCCCGTGCCCGGGAGCAACTTTCTTGAGCGGTGGAATTTCTCTCCTGCAGAGCTCCATCACCTGGGGGCACCGTGGCCCGAACACGCAGCCTGCCGGTACCTCAAACGGGTCAGGGACGACCCCCTTGATGGGAACAAGGCGATGTCTCTTGGTGGCAAGGGAGGGGATGGAGTTCATCAGCCCCTGAGTGTAAGGGTGTTTGGTGTGATGGAAGACGTTCCCGACGCTCGACTCTTCAACAATCTTGCCGAGGTACATCACCACCACGTCATCGACCATCTTGGCGATGACCCCCAGGTCGTGTGTGATCAGCATGATCGCCATCTTGAACTCATCCCGCAGGTCGTGCATCAGCTTAAGTACCTGAGCCTCAATCGTGACGTCGAGTGCCGTGGTCGGCTCGTCGGCGATCAAGAGAGCAGGGTTACAGGAGAGAGCCATGGCGATCATGGCACGCTGCCGCATTCCTCCGGAGAGCTGGTGGGGGTACTCATCCACGCGTTGTTTCGGGAGCGGAATCTCCACCGTCTCCAGCATCTCGATCGCCCGCTTGCGGGCCTCCTTTTTCCCCACCTTCTGATGGAGCATGATCGCCTCCATGATCTGGTTCCCGATGGTATAGACCGGGTTCAGAGAGGTCATCGGCTCCTGGA
>QLUN01000094.1 GCA_018725455.1 Chloroflexota bacterium | reverse complement strand
CACCCTTAAAGTGCCCGTCAAAGATATTTACCTTTACCCGCTGACCAAAGGATTTCGGAAGGTTCTCCGCCAACGGGGGGACAGGTAGCAGGGCAACAGATAGAAGGAGATAAATAGTGAGGTCATTTCAGAATTTCCTTAATCCGTGAGTGCAGACTCAAATCGCTCACCTTGTGGGTGATGGTCTACGCCAATCTGCCTTCGCCTTCAGCGTTTCTATTCATGGATTAAGGGATGAGATAACTTTGCTTTGGTCATGTCTTTAATCGTGGATCAAGAGAATCCCGCAGCCCATCGCCTAAAAAATTGTAGCCTAAAACGCATAAGAATATCGCCAACCCCGGAAAGACCGGTAGCCACCAGGCGGTACGAAAGAATGGCAGGCCTAGATTGATGAGGCTTCCCCAGCTCATCTCAGGTGGTAGTACTCCCAAGCCGAGGAAACTAAGCGCGCTTTCTCCCAGGATCATCCCCGGGATTCCCAGCGTTACTGTGACGATGACCGGGGCCATGGTGTTTGGGAGCAGATGTCGGAATATAATCCGCATATTTCCCGCCCCAACGGCGTGGGCTGCCTCGGTGAACTCTTGCTCACGTAGTCTCAGGAACTCCGCCCGCACGATGCGGGCTGTACCTGGCCAGCCCAATCCCCCCATAACTACTACCAGCACCCAGATACTCGGACCAAGCAGAGCCACTAGAGTTAGAATGAGAAACAAGCCAGGGAAAGCAAGAAGCACGTCTACAAATCGCATGATAATGCCGTCGACAAGTCGGCCATAATAGCCAGCCAACGCGCCGAGCAGAACCCCGACAGAAAGAGAAAGCGCCACAGCCGACAGAGCGATCAGCAGTGAAATGCGCGACCCGAAGATGATTCGACTGAGCATATCTCGCCCCAAAGCATCAGTCCCGAAAGGATTCTCCCAACTCGGTGGCTGGAGCCGATTGGGCACATTGGATTGAAGCGGATCATGGGGTGCAAGATATGGGGCAAATATGGCTACGCCGGCAAAGAACAAGACGATGACTGCCCCCGCAACAGCCATTCGGTTCCTGCAAAATCGACGCCAAAAGGCACCGAAAAAGGCCACCCTTTGGTTAGCCCTCTGTTCTTCAATCATATCTAATCCTCGGGTCAAGAATCGCATATGCCACATCAGCCAAAAGATTACCCACAACTACCAGGACTGCTACTACCATGTTTATCCCCATAACCAGAGGATAATCCCGGGCAAAGACGGCCGCCACGAACAGCCTACCCATGCCTGGCCAAGCAGAGATCGTCTCCGCGATCATTGCACCGCCCAATAAGAATGGCATCCACAAACCGAGGATGGTCACTACTGGCAATAGCGAGTTACGCAGTGCATGCTTCAAAATCACTATCCGTTGCGCTAATCCCTTAGCGTGCGCCGTACGAATGTAGTCCTGACGGATGACCTCAAGCATGCTGCCGCGAGTATAGCGAATAAGCCCGGCGGTGAAGCCCAGTCCGAGCACAATTCCAGCCGGAATGACCAGATGAACTAACCGATCGAAGAAGACAGTCCACCACGTTGGGTCTCGCAGCCCAAAGGTGCTCATTCCTGATATCGGTAGCCAGCCTAAATGGACCGAGAAGATGAGAATGCTGACTAGACCCAGAAAAAACGAAGGTGTAGAAACGAAGAGAAAGGCAAACAAGGTGAATAGATGATCCGCTTTAGAATACTGCTTAACGGCAGAGAAGATCCCGATCGGAATCGCAACCAGCACACTTACTAAGACTGCTGGTATGGTAAGCTGCAGTGTCGCCGGGATCCGCTCGACAATCAATTCGAGCACCGGCCGCCGCTGGACGAGAGAGTAACCCCAATCACCCTGCAGTATCCTTCCCAACCAACGCACATAGCGCACATGGAAAGGCTGATCGAGACCGAAGTGTTCGATAATGGCCTGCCGGTCTGCTTCACCTCGTACGCGGGCGCCGATAAAGACTGCTGATAGACCGCCAGGGGCAAGATGCATCATGCTGAAGGTAATAAAGGTGATGCAGAGCAACAGAGGTATGGCGACGAGACTACGACGAATTATATATGTCAGCATTTTTCACTCATCCCCCCCTCCCTAAGGTAAAGCTGGTAGGAACTGGGGGCAGATCGACTTGATCCGCCCCCAGATTAGAGTCATCGCTTTAGTACCGCTGTAGATCCTCGGGCACCCACCAGTATTCGACGTTCCAAAGAGCCCCAACTGGTGACGGGACTGTACCGTGGAAGCGGCGACAGATTCCTAACAGTGCCTCAACATGGAACATGAAGCTCACCGGCTGGAGTTCGTTTAGCCGCTCATGGAGTTCCCACATGATATCTCTTCTTCTCTCAAAATCCATCTCCCGGCGACCGGCTTCTATCAGTTCGTCCACACGGGCATCGACGAAGTTAGTATCGTTGAACCCCCACTCAGCTTGGCCTGAGTGGTAGTAAATGTGGGGGTCAGGGTCGACACCGACACTGAAACCGAGGAAGAACGCCTCGAACGCACGCCGCGGCGGATCGAGCCGGCTGACGAAGTCGCCCCACTCGAGGAAGAGCGGATTGAGCTTGACCCCGATTGCCTTATAGTGTTCCAGCGCCAATTCGATGATCATCATGGCTACTGGATCACCGGCCAGGCCGAGGAACTCGAACTCGAATTTCACCCCGTCTCTATCGAGCCAGCCATCGCCATCGGTATCCGCCCAGCCCGCTTCTTTCAAGAGCCTTGCCGCCCATTCCGGATCGTAGGGAAGCGGCCGCACAGCCGGGTTAGAGGCCCAGGAGATGGGGGGGAAAGAACTGCTGGCCGGGATGGCCAAACCTTCATAGATCGCATCCGCCATCACCTCCCGATCGAGAGCCAAAGTGAGCGCTTTTCTCACCCGATCGTCGTCGAACTTGGGCAGGCGCTCGTTCCACCCGAAGTAATTAAAGCTTAAAGCTGGATAGCGGTGGACGTAAATGCGGTCGACCCCCAGCATCCTCTGGTAATGAACAGTCGGTATACCGGTAAGATCGATCGTGCCCGCCTCAAGCTCCATTATTCGCACATCAGCGTCAGGGATGACCCTCCACACGATGCTGTCGAGATAGGGTACCTGCCCGAAGTAGTTTTCGTTGCGATCGACGATGACATGCACATCAGCAATCCATTCTCGGAAGACGAACGGGCCGGTGCCCACCGGGGCGTGGTTAAACGGAGCGATGTTTACATCCTCACCCTCAAGCAGGTGCTTGGGAATGATCCCCATGCTGAAGGCTTCCATGACTGGGGCAAACGGTTCCACAAACGTAACCCTGAAGGTGTGGCGATCAACGACCTCCCATTTCTCTACCTTCTCGTAATCACCGCGGCGGATGGTGATAGTATGTGGGTCCATGATCGTTTCGAAGGTGAACAGAACGTCCTCGGCAGTGAACGGTGCGCCGTCGTGCCACAAGACATCCTGGCGCAGATGGAACGTCATCACCATCCTGCCGTCATCGAGGAGCTCCATTTCCCAGGACTTTGCCAAATCCGGTTCAAATTCCAGCTTGTCATTTGCCTTGAGCAAGCCGCTGAATACCGTCCCGATTATCACCCCTGAAGGGACATCCGTGAAGAGAACCGGATTGAGCACCATCGGGCTTACCATACCCATGATAAGTGTATCGCCACGCACCGCAACCTCGGGCGGTGGCTGCACTGGCTCCACTACTGGTGGCTCGACCACCTCCACCGGCCTCGGGCAACCAACAGCAATCAGGCTCAAAGCTATCAACACCGCCAGTGACACGACCAATATTCTACTTTTCATCGTTTTTCCTCCTCCTAAAATTTAAGGTATGCTGGCGTATGCTTTATCATCCCTCGATAGATATCACCTCCTTTCCCTGACGACGCTTTTTGGTTCTCCCCCAGCTTTGAGTTCTGCCTTCCCAAAAGCTCTCACCCCCAATCTGTCCTGGATTTTCTATCTTCAATTTTCGGTTTGAAATCTCTGAGAGTTCAGACACTTCTCTGTTAGTGTTATTCTATAATCATGCGGCAACCTTTGTCAACTAGGTAGTCTTCCCTCTGCACCCCTTCGAGAGGAGAAAGGTCAAAAGACAAGACCTGACTCCGGACTTGACGAGCGGGGGCGAGGCGTTTATCATTATAAGAGGGTGCATAAGTTGAAGATCAAAATTCTCGGTGCGCACGGGTTCGAGTCGATAAATACCAGGCTTTCCTCTATTCTTATCGACGAGGTCCTGGCGGTCGATGCTGGAGGCCTGACCTCCGGCCTATCATTCGCCGAGCAAGAAAGGGTCGAATTCATACTGCTCACTCACGGCCACTACGACCATATCAGAGATGTCCCGGCTATCGCCCTGAAGAACTCTCATCGCACGATCGAGGTTTTCGCTACCGAGTCCACACACG
>QLUN01000093.1 GCA_018725455.1 Chloroflexota bacterium | reverse complement strand
ATATCCATATTACTTTAGAGCACCAGAACACCAGGCACCAGAGCACCAGAGCACCAGAGCACCAGAGCACCAGAAGGGCGCCTACCCTGCTACTGGAGATTTTATCTTACCGGCACCTCCTGCCAGTGTTCCACCGCGATGTTCTCCCGCAACGGCAACGGCAAGCCCCTACCCGTAATTTTTATCTCATCCAGGGCCCCCTGGAAATAATTGTCTCCCCACTTAGCAAAATATAAGGTGGGCCACTCATCATAATCAGGGGCAATGGTATCCTCAACGCCGATATCGGTGGTCCCTCTCAAGACCCGGTTGTGGTAAAGCCTCAAGTAACGACCATCAAAGGTTGCCGTTACCCGGTGCCAGTTCCCATCCCTGAATCCCTGGCCAGGTATGGTATAAGAGACGAGCCTCACTCCCGCATTCCGGAGCCGAACATAGAAAGAGAGCGTCCGGGAAGCGTTGGTAAGACGGGTCCCGTAGAAAAACCCCGGGCCGGGCTCACCGTTCCAGGGCTCACCATTCACCACCATAAATTCACCGTTCTGGGAATGAGTAGTCCGGAACCAATGGTCCAGGGTAATTTCATGAGTGAGGTTAAAAGGGGGTTCGGTGTCGATTGCTACATAGTCCTCATCCCCATCAAAGAGAAGGACAGAACCGCGCTCGGGATCGATTATCCAGGTAGTATCTCCCTCTATCTCGCCGTGGTTCTTGTTTCGGGTGGAATCATGGGCCCTCGTCCCGTCGCCCTCATCAAATTTCCAGAAGCCGACCACATTACCCTGTCTGCTTAAGTCTACCTGAACCGCCCTTTTTTTATCCCTTACACTTCCGGTGGAAGTTACCGTCACCCGATGCTGGGAGCGCGGGCCCAGGACCACGCTATAGGTCCCGGCACCTAAGGGTTCATTTGTCCAAAGATTGGTGGGTGGCACCAGGGTCCAGTCGGTATGTCTCCTTAGCTCCCAGATGGCCCTTTCAATTCCGGCCTCGGCTAACTGAAAAGCCTGACTTGAGCAAATGGCTCTCCGAGTAAGAGAACTTTCCACCTGTCCTAAATAGATAATAGCCAGTCCCATAATTAGCATAATGGTGGTAAAGACCATAGCCATTACGAGGACATAACCCCTGACTTCTCTGGCAGAGTTAATCCGCAATGCGCACCCCATCAATCCTTCCCCGTGCCCACTGGCTAGTTCCCCGGCGGGCCCCTATGAATAAATCCAGAGTATTGGAAACAATAGCCCCTGTTGCCACCACCTGTCTGTCTAACTGTCCATTAATATAAAGTTTAATGTGGCTGCCATTATAGATAAAACCTACTGTCTGCCATTCGCCCCAGTTGATACGGCCGGTAGAGGTCACACGGTGGAAACCATCCCTGGTTCCTAACTCAACAAATACCTGGCCATTACTTTCTACTCCTAACCAATAACCGGATTCCCCGGTGATGACCTTCTCTACTATAGACTGACGGCCGGGGATAAGTTGCAGATTGACCGCGGCCTCTATGCTGATACCCTTGGTCAAGTTAAGGGTCCAATCACTCTTTACACGAACACGGTCATTGGTCCCATCAAAAAAGAGGGCAGAGCCATGCTGACCCGCAATCCAGGTAGCGCCCACAATTGTCCCGGTGTTTCCCTGGGCCGCAGTATCCCTTGTCGTCGTCCCCGAACCTTCGTCAAAGAGCCACTCGGCCGCCAGAAACCTGTTACGAAGAGTGGCCGCAGAACTGGCGGAAACCTCCATATTATGTTCTTTTAAGGTCAAATCAACCCCTATATCTCTTACTCCCCAGGAGAAACTTAAACCTGTCAGGTTACGGACAATTACCTGGGTTCCTCCTCCACTTGTCATGATTAGATTGTTCCCCTCCCGGTAAAACCGCTTCCTCCAACCCCTCTTTCGGTTCTCTACTTCTATAGAGGCTCCACCTTCTCCAATCCATGCCCTCTCTCCATCCCGCAGTACCCTCTTTATCCAGACCATAGACAAAGAAAGGTCTCTTTGAAGGTCAGACTCTCTTTGCCCTCCCACCCAGTGTCGCTGGGTGGTAAGCACAATATACCCCAATCCCAGAAGGACAACCGCAGCGATTATGGTAGCAATGATAACCTCAAGTAAGGTGAAACCTTTGGCGGACATCCTTATTGCCATTTTTTCTACATCTCCTTCATCCGAAGGCGACTTTCTGCCCGGCGAAGCAATCTGTTGGCTTCTTGGTGCCCGGGGTCAAGGTTAAGGGCTTTTTTAAACTCCCCGGCCGCGGACTTATAATCCCCCCTAAGAAGGAACCTCTTCCCGGCAAGATAATGACCCTCTGCCATTCTTTTTCTCTCTTCAATCTGCCAGGAAACCTCAATTTCCTGCAGTCTTGCTTTTTGATAGTCCGATAATTTCTGCTCCTTGACGAGGCGGGCGGTGACAAAGATAAGCAATTCTGTCCTGACATCTGCCCTATCCTCTCTTCTGAATAAGAGCCCTAAAAGCGGTATGTGTCCTAATAAAGGCACTCGGGAGACTGTCTTCTTCTCGGTCGTTTCCATTAACCCCCCTATGACCAGGGTCTCCCCATCCTTGACTGTAACTTCAGTCTCAGCCTCTTTAGTCCTCAACACCGGCACCGTTAACCCTCCCAAGAAGGTAATTTCTTTAAGAACCTCGCTTACTACCGGCTTTACCTTCATAATAATATTTTCCCCGGGCCCTGCCCTCGGGGTAACAGTCAGGAGTATTCCTACATCAATAAACTCATGACCTGTTACCTCCCACGCTCCTCTTTCTTCATTAAAAGTCATTGTGGGTATAGGGTGCCTTGTGCCGGTAAGTATCCGGGCCTCCCGGTTGCTAAGAGTGGTAATATTGGGAGCAGAAAGCGTCCGGGTATCGGTCCGGGTCTCTAACAAGTGAAGCACAGCACGAAAGGCCTCAGCCGAGAGGACGCCGAATGTAAAATCAGCCGCTCCCATAATAGGGAAAACCTCCCCGAGAGCAAAGCCCGCCCCAGGGCGGGTAGTAAAATCGCCAAGACCGCGGTCCGCCTCAAAAGGGAAGGTGGTGGGCCTGATGGCTCCCCTGGTAATACCTCCTACGACATTCCAGTCTATTCCTGTGTCTTTCTCATCACCTAATGTAACCTCCAACATCTTAGCCTCAATGATAATCTGGGCGGTCTCGGCACTCAACTCCCCGATTACTTTTTCTATCTTGGCTATATGAGCCGGGACATCAGTAATAACTAAAGCATTGGCTTGCTCATTTATACTAACCTTTCCTCTCTCCGAGAGAGCACCTTTAATAGATTTCTCCATCTCCGAAGCCATAGCAAAATTGAAAAAGAATGTCCTTGTCTCCAGAATTGCTGTTTCTATCTCTTTCTTTAGAATTGTTGCATCCATCTCCTTCTTGAGAGCCACTGCCTCCATCTTCTTCTTCAGGATTGCTGATTCCATCTCCTTCTTCAGGGCGGCCGCTTCCATCTCTTCTTTAAGTTTTTTGGCCGTGGTTACCCTGATGACATTTTCCTCCCGAAGAGAGGTCCACCCGTGCATATCTAAAATAAGCCGAAGGGCCCTCTCCCAGGAGACATTCTTAAGAGCAATGGTTACCCTTCCTGTTATCTCGGGGTCAGCAACTATATTGATATTAGCATAGGTAGAGATAAGGTGGAGTACACCTCTAATATCGGCATCCTGGAGATTTATCGTGATAAGGGCCCCTGTGCCATCTTGAGTCTGTTTTACTTCTTCTGTGGGAAGGACTGGAGATTTCTCCTCGGCTAACAAGAAGCCTGAAAGAAGAACAACAAGGGACAGAAACAGGGACAGAAATTTGCTTTTACGAAACGAAGTGAGTTTAACTATGCTGTTTACTATTTTATTCTGATTTAATGACACTTTTTTCCTCCTTCTTAACCTTGAACAAGGTTACCAGAGCACCAGGGCACCAGAGCACCAGAACACCAGATATTCTAAAAAAAACAAACCCAGAGCCGTTTTTATTTTTTATAAATTTTATAATACGACTCCGGGTTATCATATTCTAATACCTTATTGTTTCTAAAAATGTTAGTAAGGTCTTTTGTATTTGTTTGTTTGTTTGTTTGTTTGTTTGTTTGTTGTCATATCAAACTCTCTCTTTTAATTGGAGTTTACCATATAAATAAACTGAATTTTGTCAAGCACTCTTTTTTTATTTTTTAAAGATTACACCAATTTTGTCATCGGGTTTTAATCCCTGCCCCGTTAGATGTTTACTATCTAACGGGGTGAATGTAATCTGCTTGATTCCCGCTTATGCGGGAACGGCGTCTGCGTAATCAGGGTCTGATGAGTTTTTCAGCAGACCCTATCATACAAACCCCCCCCCACTTAAGGTTATCAGGACACCAGAGCACCAGAGCACCAGTGCACCTGACCTTTGTAAC
>QLUN01000092.1 GCA_018725455.1 Chloroflexota bacterium | reverse complement strand
CCCCGTCCTTCTCCAGCGAGAATCTGTCCGGGATGTCATCTACCTTCGGATTCAATTTGAAAAAGGGAGCGGACGTTCCCGGCCTGGCTCCGGTGCGCTCTTCGATCAGGTCGTTCATTTCGACGATAGGGGTGATCCTTTGTACTTCTTCGAAAGGGATGCCCAGAGCCGCCCCGAAGTTAGCATCCGGGTTGGCATCTATCGCCAGCACCCTGTATCCTCGGGAAGCATAGATCCTCGCCAGCAGGCTGGAGAGCGTGGTCTTGCCCACTCCCCCTTTACCGCTGATAGCCAATTTCAGCACTCAAGGACTCCTTTGATGGGGCTCGTTATGCCGGATCCTCTATCAATCATCCCGCACAAGGCAGCTATTTGATTCCATAGAGGATTATACCATGAGTGTAACCCAAAGTAGCCCCGGCAGCAATGACGCATCGGATGACTTCTCGCTCATTGTTTGGTATCATCAACTGGTAGTTTTCTTTGCAGGATGATTGATTCATGAGCGTGCCTGAACCGGAAGTGATGCTGCGGCGTCTCAGTGTCGAGGATGCTCTAATAAAGATGGATCGGTATCTTAACGATGCCTTTACTGCCGGTCTCTACTCTGTCCGGATAGTTCACGGTAAGGGCACTGGAACCCTGCGCCTCGTGGTACGCCGGGAACTGGCGCGGCACCCGCTGGTTGAGTCATTCCGACCGGCCGACTCGTGGGAGGGTGGTCACGGAGTTACCATCGCTCGACTGGTGGGGAAATAGCTCAAATGGCAGCGATGGCCTCGATCTCCACCTTCATATCAAAGGGAAGTCTGCTCGCCTCGATGCAGGTTCGCGCCGGCCGATCTTTGGTGAAATAGCGCTTATAGATCTCGTTGAGCTTCGGAAAATCCTCCATTCGGCTGAGGAACACCGTGACCTTCAGCACCTTGTCCATCGAGGAGCCCGCCTCTTCCAGGATGTTCTTCAGGTTCTGCAGGGTAAGCTCCACTTCCTCCTCAAAGCTTCCCGAAACGACGGTCTTCGTTTTCGGATCCAGCGGGCCCTGGCCGGAGATAAAAACCAATGACCCGTAGATGATAGCCGGCGAATACGGTGAATCCGTGGCCGGGGCATCCTTCCTTGAGACTACCTTCTTCTGCATTTCTTTCCTCCTGTAAGCGTTCAGCCATCAGTAGCGCCGAGGTTTATCCTCGGCAATTACCAGCGGGGGACAAGCCCCCGCGCTACTGACTAACCGCTGACTGCTGACCGCTTACCATATCTGTATTAGAACTATTACAATCATCACCAGGCCAGCGATGAATTTCAACACCACTGCGCCCACTGCGCCGATGATGGCTCCGAACCCGGCTCTTACAGCTTTAGCGCCACCGGCACCCGCAAGCAGTTCTCCAGCAACTGCGCCAACGATCGGCCCTATAAGTATCCCGATCGGGCCCAGGGTAAAGATGCCGACCAATCCACCGATAATTGCGCCATACACCCCGGCTTTAGAGGCGCCATATTTTTTGGCACCGATCGCACCGGCGACATATTCCAGCAGCTCTGCCCCCACACAGATCAGCGCCAGTAAGGCTATCACCCAGCCGTCAATTACCGCAAAATCGGTGGCAATCCCATAGACTATCGCCCCGACCAATATCAACGGCGTGCCGGGAATCAAGGGCAGGAGTGTGCCCACAAGCCCAGCAAACATCAGCAGATAGGCGATGATTATGAAGACGTCCATGAGATTAAACCAGGCTTCTCGGCCGATACTGCAGCGCCTCGGCGAGATGGCTGGTGCCGACAGTGCCGGCACCGTCGAGATCGGCGATGGTGCGACCCAGTTTGAGGATGCGGTGAAAGGAGCGAGCGGAGAGCGAAAGCTGCCTCACCGCCGACTGCAGGAGGCTTTGCGCTCCCGGCTCCGTCTGACAGAAGGCACGGATTTCAATGGGCGTCATATCGGCATTGCAGGTGAGCTTGCTGCCGTAAAAGCGTGCTCGCTGAAGAAGACGCGCCGCCTCAACCCTCGCCCGGATCGCCTCTGATCTCTCGTTCAATCTCTCATCCGCCAGCTTTTCGTATTCGATGCGTGGCACCTCGACAAAAATATCGATACGGTCAAGCAGCGGACCGCTGATTCGTTTTTGGTAACGGGAGACCAGGGCAGGTGGGCAGGTGCACTGTCGCACGGGATCGCCATAATATCCGCACGGGCAGGGATTCATCGCCCCGACCAGCATAAAGCTGGCCGGATAGGTTATGCTGCCCTGAGCACGGGTGATGGTTACCACGCGGTCCTCCAGAGGCTGACGCAGAACCTCCAGAACGGTGTGGCCGAATTCCGGTAACTCGTCCAGAAACAGCACCCCGCGGTGGCTCAGGCTTATCTCGCCAGGTCTGGGCCAGCGCCCCCCGCCCACGAGTCCAATATGTGAGACCGTATAGTGGGGGGACCTGAATGGCCTCTGGGTAATCAGTGGCGTATCCCGGGGGAGAAGCCCGATCACGCTGTATATCTTGGTTGTCTCCAGGGACTCATCGGGGGTTATCGCGGGGAGGATGGAGGGGAGCGACCGGGCCAGGAGCGTCTTGCCCCCTCCCGGAGGCCCGCTCATGACTAGATTATGTCCACCGGCCGCGGCCACTTCCATGGCTCGCTTGGCATGCTCCTGCCCCTTTATGTGAGACATATCTATCCCCGTGTCCGTCCTTTCGGTCCCTTTCAGAGGGTCATCTTCCAGAACATAGTCGGCAATGGAGATGCTGCCCCGCAGATAAGCAACCAACTGCGTCAGTGATTCCACGGGGATGACTCTTATGCCCTGGATCAGAGCGGCCTCCCTGGCATCGGCAGCGGGAACAAACACCGGGGACAACCCCTTTTCGCTTGCCAGGGATGTCATGGGAAGGATGCCGTGGGTATGGCGCAGGCTGCCGTCCAGCGAGAGTTCGCCGAGAAAAAGGGCTCTCGAAAGGTCAACGGAGACTTGCTCCGAACTGAGGAGGACACCTACGGCGATGGGCAGGTCGTAGGCCGGGCCAGCCTTCTTGAGGTCGGCAGGGGCCAGATTGACGGTGATCCGTTTTCCCGGGAAGGTGCAACCCGCGTTCCGGATGGCAGAGCGCACCCTTTCGCGGGACTCCTGTACGGCGGTATCGGGAAGCCCCACAATCGTCATCGAGGGTAGCCCGCCCGAAATATCGACCTCTACCTCAACCAATCGCCCCTCAAGGCCAAATACTGCTGCAGAATTTACCTTAGCTAGCATTTTATAAAGAGAATTGAGATTTGTTGAGATAGCTGGAGATACATTGAGATTGATTGTATCTCTATCAATCTCAATTGAGTTTCTACGAATCTCCGATACCGCTGAATACTCACTTTATAAATGATACTACCGGCTTTGGGCATTGTCAATGAGTATGGTTAAAGTGGTCAGTTGTCAGATAGCCATTGGCTAAGCAGTCAGCGCCTATCAGCGGTCAGCACCCAACTTTTCTGCAACAACGTGGGGCTGAATGCTGAAAGCTGATAGCTCAATGTGATAGAATAAGCCGAGGGGGGCGGAGATTGACCAAGCACATCATTGCCATCGTAGGCCGACCCAATGTGGGGAAATCGACCCTGTTCAATCGCCTTGTTGGTGAGAGGCGGGCTATCACCGAGGATATCCCGGGGACTACTCGCGACCGGGCCTATGCCACTATCACCTGGCTGGATCAGGATTTTACCCTCGTTGATACCGGCGGGTTGGAACTCAGCCCCAGTACGCCCATCAGCCAGAAGGTCAAGGAGCAGGTTGAAATCGCCATCGAGGAAGCCGACACCATCATCATGCTGGTAGATGTCGAGGACGGTGTGACTATACCCGATAAGGAGATAGCTGAGACGCTCCGGCGATCGAATAAACCAGTGGTTCTGGCGGTCAACAAATGCGATAACGATGAGCGCACCCGGCAAGCATTTGAGTTTCACGAGATGCCTTTGGATCAGCCAATTACCATCAGCGCCTACCACGGCACAGGCATTGAGACGCTCATGGAGAGGGTAACTGCCGACCTTGCCCCCTCTCCTGCTTCTCCGTCTGAGCCTGACATCATGAGGATAGCGATCCTCGGCCACCCCAATGTGGGGAAGTCGATGCTCCTGAATGCGCTGGTGGGGCAGGAGCGATCCATCGTCAGTGAGTTGCCGGGCACCACTCGCGACTCCATCGATACCATAGTGGAGTGGGACGGACGGCGCGCACTGCTGATCGATACGGCAGGAATTCGGCGGCGGGGGCGGATAGACCGCGGCATAGAGACATACAGTGTGATGCGGGCTCTGAAGTCTATTGACCGGGCGGATGTCTGCCTCCTGGTACTGGATGCCTCTGATATGCTGACCACCCAGGATGCGCACATTGCCGGCTATATAAGAGATGCCTATAAGGGAATCTTGCTGGTGGTCAATAA
>QLUN01000091.1 GCA_018725455.1 Chloroflexota bacterium | reverse complement strand
CAGCCTACCAGGTCACCGTCGAGGTTGAGCGGCAAGGCCTCCTTACGAGTCAGCTTCTCCTTGATCTCGGCGATAGTCCGGCGACCTTCCAAACCCTTGAGGTCTCCCAATAATGGATGGAGGTGGAGCTTTGTGGCTATTTGAGACCGGAAATCCTCCTCCAGCCAGACCAGGTCGAAGGCATCGGCGGCCTTGAGTAACCCATAGAACTCATCCTGGGGCATGATCTCACCATACGGTCCCTCGCGGGAGGCATCCGCTATGAGGTTCCTCCACCAGGGTTGCTTCATCTCGGCCAGCCCGTCGGGTCTGATATTGCCAATAAACACCTGATTTGGTGGATAGGCTACTGCCTCTCGATAGCTCCTCAGGTGAGCCAGGCATTCTCCACCCAGACCCTCAAACCGAGGGATTTCCCTCGTTGGCTTGGATCCCAGGGGGACAAGACCCGGCGTGTGGACCAGTATGGAAGCTGCACCCTTAAGAACTGGAAGCATTGTCTCCTCCAATGATCACGTTTATTTGCTACGATTGCGGATTTCTCTCCAAAATGAACGATACGGCATCCGACAGGTTGGTCATCCGGGCCAGGAAAACGCTCCCCTTAGCTATAAACATCACATTTTCTATCTCTCGGGCCATAATCATATCTCTGGCATGTCCCATAAAGGGGATTGCCTCGGGGATATGGCCCTGGGTAGGAGAGAAGCCAGGCATGCCGTGCCTCTTCACAAAATCATCGATGCCCTCCCTCGCGATCTCTCCCCTCAGGGAGGCCAAAGCACCCAACGCCCGGTAATTTATCAAGGGGGGGTTCCCTCGCCTGGCGGGAATGGTTATCTCCGGGTTGTGCAGCTCGACAGCATACCTGTCAATATCCATAATCTTCTTCTTCAGCTTCGTTAGCGGCTTGACCACCACCTCTTTATAGATCTCTTGCGCTGAGGATGCGGCGCAAATCCTGTGCATCCCTATCGCATCTGTCCTTATTAGCGGGCTCTTTCCATCATCCCTGCTCACCAGGATCGCCATGGCACCCAAAACGTCTTCCAGGATTGGCATTCCCTTCTCGATATGAGGTTGAAAATTCATCCCCAGCTTCGCCAGAGACCCTCCCCCAACAAGGGCGACCTGCTCGAAGATACCCGCCTCGATTAGAGCCGCCGCACTTACCAGGGAATGGCTTGCCCCGCAACAGAATCCCTTGACGTCAACACCGCTCGCATTCAAGCAACCGGCCATCTGGGCAGTGGCCCTGACCAGATTTCCCCCGCCCCTTTGATACCTGTCACCCACAGCCTCTTCGGAGAAGGAGAACAGGTAGTCTATATCAGTGGGGTTGGTGTGGCTAATCTTGCCGAGGAGATGCCTCAAGGCCAGGAAGGCCGAAGCTTTCGTGACCAGCCCCTCCAGTATGGCCTCGGCTCTCAGTGCATCATCCTCCTCGTGAGCCCCGCACACACAGCCTACCAGGTCACCGTCGAGGTTGAGCGGCAAGGCCTCCTTACGAGTCAGCTTCTCCTTGATCTCGGCGATAGTCCGGCGACCTTCCAAACCCTTGAGGTCTCCCAATAATGGATGGAGGTGGAGCTTTGTGGCTATTTGAGACCGGAAATCCTCCTCCAGCCAGACCAGGTCGAAGGCATCGGCGGCCTTGAGTAACCCATAGAACTCATCCTGGGGCATGATCTCACCATACGGTCCCTCGCGGGAGGCATCCGCTATGAGGTTCCTCCACCAGGGTTGCTTCATCTCGGCCAGCTCGTCTGGCCTGATATTGCCAATAAACACCTGATTTGGTGGATAGGCTACTGCCCCTCGATAGCTCCTCAGGTGAGCCAGGCATTCTCCACCCAAACCCTCAAACCGAGGGATTTCCCTTGTTGGCTTAGATCCCAGGGGGACAAGATCCGGCGTGTGGACCAGTATGGAAGCTGCGCCCTTAAGAACTGCGGTCATCATCGCTCCTTCAACAAAAGAGGGAACGGCGGGCAATACTCAACCATTCCCCGCCGTTCCCTCTGTCCTTCAACCTGAGAGATTCGCCTCAGCTTGAGGCTTGCCCCTTCGGTGTCTTTTCAGACTCTTCAGAGAGAGCTCTGAACATGCGGTCCTTTTACCTGAGAGTTTCGTCCGCAGAAGGATTCTCACCTTCTATGGCTTGCCCCTTCGGTGCCCTTAACGGGTCTCTCCCGCACGCCGTGCTTCGACTTTGCTATATTAGACTGTTCTATTGTAACTATTCAGCCTCCATAATAATGATAGCAAACAAAAGCACCATTGTCAAGGACCCCCGCCTGCCGGAATAAAAGGACTCTTCTCGAAGTAAAATACACCCTAGAAAACGGACAGCACGGGTTTTAGAAACCCAGAAATTGCACTGCAGATTGCACCTGTTGGTCTTCCGGACGGCACTTAAACCCGTCCCTAACAGACAAGAGCGACACCCTTGGGGGAACTTGCCCTCTGGCCCCACATAAAGCGTCCTGTTCTCGAGCTTTTTGAGACCGCGGATTTGAGACACTAACTCGTCATTTCGGCGGTCAATCGCTGTCTCAATTTGTGCAAAAGTAGCATATATTATCGCTTGGTGCTGCACCCCGAGTTCCTCGTCTTCCGGCAATGCTGCGAAAAACTCGAACCATCGCAAAGCATCATGCTTGGAAATCTTCAAAATATGTCCCCCTATTGCTGCGATAAGTCCACCTTAACACTAAAAAGGCAGGGCGGGCAAGCGATATAAGTTGACCTATCAAGGCACCAAAAATCGAGAGCCCGGATGTTGCATCCGGGGCTCTCGAAAGTGAGAGGTTGATGCCTCTCTATTTCTGCTTGATCTGCTTGTAGTACGTTGGGTTTTCGTCATATGGCACGTAGCGTTCACCCTGGAAGTAGGATTTTGCTATAGCAGCGAAAGTGACGGTAAGCGCTATGATGGCGATGATGTTGGGGATAGCCATAAACGCATTGAGGATATCGGCAACGGCCCAAACCGGAACCACGCCCAAAGAGCCGATGAGCAGCACAGGCACGTAGATACACCGGTAGGGCATATTGGACCACGTACCGGTTAGATACTCAAGGCACTTTTCGCCGTACACCGACCAACCCAACATGGTGGTGTAGGCAAAGATCAGTATCCCAATGGCGGCGACGGCATTTCCGATCACAGGCCCAATGAAGGACGACGAAAACGCATACATAAACGTAGCCGTAGCGGGCAGACCCTGTGTCCATACGCCGCTGGTGATAACGGCAAGGGCTACGAAGGTGCAAATCACGTGGGTATCAATCACAACCTCCATCGCTCCCCAGAAGCCCTGCTTAACAGGATGGTCGGTCTTCGCTGTGGCATGGGCAATAGGGGCAGAACCGAGACCCGCTTCGTTAGAGAAAATACCCCGCATAAGACCGTACCGTATTGCCGTCGCGATAGCAGCCCCAGCAAAACCGCCAACGGCACCCTGCGTAGTGAACGCGCCGCCGATGATAAGACCGAAAGCATGTGGCACAAGGCCAATGTTTTCGATAATGACCAAGGTGCACCCTATGATCATCATGACGGCCATAAAGGGAACTATCCTTTCTGCAACCTGACCAATACGCTTAATGCCGCCGATAATAACTAGACCGACAAATATCATAAGGGCAATGCCTGTCACAGGGCGCGAAATAGCAAAAGCCCCGTGCATGGCTCCCGCCGCAACGCTGGCCTGCACTAGGTTGCCGATCCCAAAGGCCGCTATTGAGCCACTTATACAAAAGATAATAGCGAGCCACTTCCAGCCAAGGCCCTTTTCTATGTACTTCATCGGTCCGCCGATCATCAAGCCTTTTGCGTTAACTTCACGGTAGTAAACAGCGAGAACGATTTCGGCAAACTTGGTGGTTATGCCAAAAAAGCCGATCATCCACATCCAAAAAATGGCGCCGGGGCCTCCAAAGAGGATAGCGGTTGTGGAACCAACCAGGTTACCCACACCTACCGTGGCTGCCATGGCCGTGGTAAACGCTTGAAAAGGTGTGAGATCGCCTTTGCCGACTGTGTCCTTTTTTTGGAACAGCTTGCCAATAGTTCCGCCGTAGTACGCCTTAAACCTGGTGACCTGGAACCAATTTGTCTTAAACGAAAGGTAAAGCCCTACAAAACCCAACAACGCCCAAGTTGGCGGACCCCACACTACCCGTCCTATCGCTCGAAGCGTTTCGGTAATTACAACATAGTCCATAATCGAATGCCCTCCTTTTTCTCACCAAAAATCTGCGTATGAAATATTTACACAGATTCCAGATTCATCCAATAATCATCGTAACTACACAGCCTACCCTCCTTCAGACAGCAAAATAGCATTTGCCTGGGATGCCTGAAATGTCTTGCACAAATACTCCAATACGTTCTTCCTCTGTTTTTTGACCGTGGATATAAAACCACGGATACGGCAAAAGTAATCGGCTCCAT
>QLUN01000090.1 GCA_018725455.1 Chloroflexota bacterium | reverse complement strand
ACACTTCCCCGGGTTCTCGGCGCATTGAAACAGCTTGCTGTCATCTGTCCGGAGAATACAGATGCCCTGGTCATCTCTGTAGCAGGGTATACTAGGGGGTGTATCATCATCCTGTTCTTTCATCCCCCCAAAAGATGCTTCGAACCCTTCGAATGCTTCGGTTTTGTTGCTTTTCGTATCTGGCAGGGTCGAAGCTTCCCGAAGCATGTGCCCTGGTTTCGAAGCGTTGGCAAGATCGAAGCTTATCGAAGCTTCCCGAAGCATTGTGTTTGTTTTCGAAGCATTGGGTCGAAGCATCTCAGCTTCAATCGAAGCTTTCGAAGCATTGTTTAGGGGGATAGGGAAGCCGTAGCGTCGGCACAACCTCGCCAGGCGTTTGCTATCCCATTGGATAATAGCTCGCCGGCTAGTGGGGTCTTGTTTTATCTTGAGGCCAAGGCTCTTCATTGTAGCGCCCACCCGTCGGGGGGTAATCCCCTTCTCGGGGCGGTCGAGGTGCTCTTTTACCCGGTCGGTTTCGTTTAGGCGGTTGGTGATATTCTTAACCGATAATTCCCCGTCTTCCTCGCGAATATCTAATACAGCTTCGAGCACCAGGGCTGGCAACGAGCTGCGTCTGTCTTCCTCCAGCTCCGCTTGCATATTTCCAACAAACTCGTCTAGCGTTGCTTCTAGCGTTGTGTCATTCTCCGCTAGCGCCCTAAGTGGGAGGAGTATCTCTTGTAGGCGGGGCTCAAGGATCCCGACCGGCAGGGCATCTTCAAGATTGAAGGCCAATACCCTCGGCAGATAGGTTAGTCGAAACCTTAGCAGTTTACAACGCAGGGCGGCAGCCTCACCGTGGAACCGTGACCCTAACACCAGCGGCACATCTGCTCTCGTTAGCCCCTCAGATTCCCAGGTTAGACAGCGGGATTCCAGAGCTTTGTCGCTCCACCGCTTACGAGTGGCCAATATCTTTGGACCGAAGACTTTATAGCTGCATGGGATCCACTTCTTTCCCCCCGTCGGTTCTGCTCGCAGTACGGGACTACCCGGTTTATACCCCGAGTTTAGTATCTTGATGATCTCGGCCATCGAATCGCTTTGGCTGAAGTCGGCTTCATCGAGAATCAGCGATCCCCCATACATGTCGAGGATGCGGAAAATAGGGGATGGGGTCGTCGCCCCTGAGGCATTGATGCCCCGGAAAACGATAGACCCGATCACTTCCAGGAACCGTGTTTTTCCGGTGCCATAATCCCCGAGCGCCCTGAGATAGGGCACCGCGGGCAGGGAGTCATGCACCCAGCTCAACAAAACATACAGCGCCGATATCGCCTCGAAGTTAGATGGAAGCTCAACGTACCGGCCTATAAAGCCCCTCACCTCATTCAACAAGTCGCCGAGGCTGCCATATTCGGCGGCATCGGAGGCGAACGAAACCGTATCGCCCGCCAGGTTGTCGGCCATCGGTTTGTACACGATGCTGCCCGTAGCATATTCTCCCGCCTTGCTTGTAGTCCCCCCCGGCATTCTTAGAATGAAGCAGCGACGGCCTTCATCGATCACCATCTCGGCAATGGTGCCGTCAGATAAGATGAAGCCAGGAACGCACACTTCGCTAGCTTTGGTTTCAGCGTCTCGTGAGTTTTGATCCGCCCCCGGCTCATATTTGCCGATGCTGGCAGCTATTGTCGAGACCTCACGCTCAGCTAAAGGCGGCCGACATTGTCTGGTATTTATCTCCAGTAGTGCGGCTTCAATAGCGGTGGGGTCTACCCCTTGTCGCCGCATGGCACCAGCTATGCTTGTGAGGCGGGCATTGCGTTGTGGTTCGGTTATTGGCTTGCCATCTTTTGCTTTTAGTCCAGACTTGCCATCGTTTTTTAGTGCCTTCAATATTTGCTCTGGAAGTTTCTCCCATGGTATCAGTGTACCCGGCGCCGGCAGCTGTAATATCTGGTATTTATCACCCACTATATTGACGAACCCGCCCACACCCCGCACGTCCACACCTGGCAGCAGCCCAGCAACTGTTTTTATAGGGTGTCCTGTGCAGTCAACATACCAATGCCCGCCGCCTCGTGGTGTTATAACGTGGGGTTTGCCTAATGTGGCTTCAAGTTCGGCTCTAACCTTAGGTATATCGGCATCGAGGACGGCTATATGGTCGTTGGTGACTATGCCCCACAAAGCAGGATGCAGGGTAGTCTCCCAACCACACAGTTGGTTTTCGTCCGGTATTTTCCCCTGCCATTCCTGCCATGTGACTAAGGGTGCCTTACCCTTGTCTCCACCACCAGATGGTATGACAGAATACCCCAAGGTCAACAATTTGAAGGCCAGGGAGAACTTGTCTTTCATCGCTCACCCCCCCGCCTGGCCTGCACCAGGGTGAGGCGGCGCTCCAACCGGCACTTCTTACACCTCTTGGGCTCGCTCAGCCCTTTACTCCAGTAGAACGCCTTCTCTCCTGCTGAGAAGACGAACGGTTTCCCGCAATCGCAGCAGGTTAGTTGCTGGTCCTCGAACTTCCTTGCTTCCATGAATCCCTCCTGTTTTTTTACTCAGACCAATTAGTCCCTGGTCAATCCCCTTTCGTCTCAGGATCGTGCAATACAACCGTGTTTCCTGGCCTAGAACGACGTGTTTTAGCCAATGTCTTGGCCAGCTTAGTCTTTGCCTCAGTGGTAAGTTTTCTGGGGGCTCTTGGCGGCTTGATTCTCCCCTTGTCTATCTGGTAGGTCTTCCCCCCATGGCTATTAGTCGCTGTAGGCTTCAACCCGAGCTTTCCCTCCAGGTGCTTTTGCCACCCCTTGTTATGGGTGTATATCTCCGCCAGGTCTTCAGCTTCATTGAAGAGGATGATGGTTTCCTTTTCGTATGCTGTTAGCATTCGTCCTTCCCCCCATGTTGAATTTTTAGCCTTCCTTTGTCCTGCCGGCGCTCTCCAGCAGCCTTTCCAGGGCCGCCTTCGGCACAATTAACCTTCTGCCCAGCCTGAGACAAGGCAGCTCACCGCTGTTGGCCAAAGCATATGCCGTTGCACGTGACAAGCCAAGTAATCGTCCTGCCTCCGGTACGCTCAAGACTAACGTTTCCTTCTCCTCCATACCTTCACACCCTTGTTTGTTCTTCAGGGAAGAGTTCCGCTTCAGTTGTACCCAACGCTCGTGCCAGGCGTTGTCGCCAGCCACGATAAGGACGCAGCCAGTTGTTTTCTATGCGGGATATCTCACACGGGGCAATGCCCGTTAGGAACGACAACCGAAGCTGTGATAGCCCCTTTGCTTTGCGAGTCTCCCTCAGCTTGTTCATCTTTACCCCCTTGACCTTTATTTGTTGCCTATGGTATAATACTAGCAGGAACATAATTCCTTTGCAGAGTGTTGACAAATGGATTACGAAGAAGCCCTTGAGTTTGCCGAAAGACTGGAGGCCGTTAAGGAGCTAAACCTAAAAGGCACTCCAGCCGTAAAAGTGTTGGCTAAATATGTATACAAACATGGATACAAACATGGAGAAGACCTCAATGATCTTATCAGGAGTCTGGCAGTAAGCATTCCCAGGGATAAGGAGTCTGTAATATTAGCGGAACTAACTCCTGGTGATCGGGTTACCAGCGCCTTCTTAGCTGGCAAGATAGCGCCCTGGATCAGGATGTTAAGAGAGGAGATATTCGGTGCACCGGAGGCACCTTTTGCCACAATTGGAGAGGCAGATAGGTGGCTTGAGCAGGAACACCGGCGAGAGAGTGATATACCCTGGTTAGACTGGAAGGAGCATGAGAAGGAATATCTACATATCGCCAAGGCTTATAGAAAACGTGGTTTTGTATTTCCCCCTATCGATGGGGCTCAGATATACACTCAGATATATCCTCTTCTACACCCTAAAGATGATGACTTTATAAAATGTGTTCCAGTAAACCCCCCCTCCGGTAGCTTCCTGGCTTACCATCTGCATCATCACAATTATAGTGCGCCTCTGTTGTGGATGGCTGCTGAGATCGAGGGTATGGCAAAGGCAACGGGCTTCAACCAGACATCTCTATTTGCATATATACTCACAGGAATTGAGCCCATTCTCCCCCGCTGGCAGTTGCATACGAAGATACAGGTTCAACCATTGCATTCAGGAGAACAGTTAGGCTTTGTTTCCGTAAACCTGGAGATTAAAGCAAAAGACCTCAGCTTTGAGGAACTCCAGGAAGTCTATCGGCACATTAGAGAACAACTGAAGGTAAAAAAGACCAAACCCCTGAATGTAAACCACCTGGCCCTTTATAAAATGGTGCAAGAGAAGGGAGGGCAGCCCAGAAAGGGGACAGTAAAGTTTTGGGAGTCAGTAAGGAAGGAACTGAATAAACACCGCCGCCCAAACCAACGATACGATACCTGGAAAGGGGTTAAGATAACCTACGATAGGATCATTGATAAGCTAGAGACTGCCTTTGCAGGTAAAGGAGGAAGCAGAACTATTCTGGAAAAGGAGGCACGCCATGAGAGGCCACATACGCAAACGAAATGAATCCTGGCAGATCACGGTTTATAT
>QLUN01000009.1 GCA_018725455.1 Chloroflexota bacterium | reverse complement strand
GGGTTTGCTTTCGGATAATGGCATCGGTTATGACAGATTATTGGAACAAAGCCTGATTACCCCGTCCTGCGGCCTGGCTTCGATCTCGCCCCGGTCAGCGGAGCGGGCACTGGAATTGACGGCCGCGGTGTCGAGGAAATTCAGGCGCTCAAAGGAGGAAAGATGAGAGAGGTTGCAGTAGTTGGTGTGGGAATGACCAGGTTCGGCGTCTCGGAAAATACCAACGTTGAGATGTTCTCTGAGGCTGCCATGGAGGCCATAAACGAGTCGAATCTCGAGCCAAAGGATATTGAGGCGCTTTTCTTCGGTAACGTGTTTGGCTCACATGAAGAGGGCCAGGCAAACATGGCTCCATTCGCCGTCGCCGATATCGGAGTCCCCAATATCCCTGCAACCAGATTCGAGGGTGCCTGTGCTAGCGGCTCGGTGGCGGTCAGAGACGCCTTCATATGGGTAGCCTCGGGGTATTATGACATCGTGCTCGCCGGTGGCACCGAGAGGGTTTTGGCGATGGACACCCCCGCCGCAACGCGGGCCTTTGCCATGTGTAGCAATAGCTACTACGAGGGCCCCGCAGGGATCACCTTTCCCGGGGTCTTCGCCATGCTGGCTCACCTCTACTCCCATAAGTACGCCATACCGCTCCCGAAACTCAAGGAGCAAATGGCAATGGTGGCCATCAAGAACCATCACAACGGCAAGCTCAATCCTAAGGCTCACTTCCAGGCAACCATTAGAGACCTCATGGAGGCACGGATAGCCAGAGCAACGCAGAGGGGGCAGCCGGTTCCCACCTGGGCTGATGAGATGGAGTTCTTTCGTGATATCAAGGTGAATCCCATGATCGCCGATCCCTTGCAGCTCTATGATTGCTGCCCTTTCACCGATGGTGCCGCGGCGCTGGTCCTGGCATCCATCGATAAGGCCAGGGCATTGACCGACAAGCCTGTTCTGGTGGCTGGCGTGGGGCAGTGTTCCGCCGGCTCTCTCGCCGATCAGAAGGACTACACCCAGATGAAATCTCGAATTCTATCGGCAAAGCAAGCCTATACTCAGGCGGGCATTGAGCCACCGGATGTCGACCTCTGCGAGCTCCATGATTGCTTTACCATCGCCGAGATTGTGGCCATGGAATGCCTCGGATTCTTTGAGTTCGGCCAGGGAAGCCGGGCGGTGGCGCGGGGTGAGACCGAGATCGGCGGCAAAATCGCCATCAATCCCTCCGGTGGTCTTAAGGCAGTGGGTCATCCCATCGGGGCTACCGGTGCTCGTCAGATATACGAAGTGGTAAAGCAGCTCCGGGGTGAATGCGGAGAGCGACAGGTGGCGGGTGCAACAATAGGCATGACCGATACGCTGGGCGGCGATGCCGGCACAATATGCAACATAATCCTGAGGAGGGGCTGGTAAACATGGAATATAAACTGACTCATAAGGCGTATACCGCTGCGCTGAGAGAGAACAGGCTGCTGGGACTCAAATGCAATGCCTGCGGTGGCTACACCGTACCCCCCAAGAAGGTATGTATCGAGTGTGCCGGCGAGGATCTGGACATCGTTGAACTCCGCGGTCAGGGAGAGATCAGAACCTTCACCGTCATCCGCGTGGCGTCAGAAGGATTTCAGGCTCCATACATTGTCGGCATCATCGAGCTTGACGAAGGCCCGTGGCTCATGGGTAACATCATCGGCGTAAACTGCGATGAAGCCACCATGGATATGATCGGCAGGCGAGTCAAATTAGGCCATGCGGTTATCCCCGGGGACAAGTTCTCGGCCGGTGAGCGTGTAGCCACCACCTTTAGTTTGTAGCGCGAGGCTTTAGCCTCGCAGAGAACTCCGAGAGAATGAAAGGTTGGGTATATGAATAAGGCGAAGAGGGTAGCCAGTCTCAAGCATCGGCGCAGGAAGAAGAAGATCGAGGCGAAGAGGAAGGCGGGGAAGGCATCTGGTGATTAGTGATTAGTTGACTCGTGACCAATCACCAATTACCAATCACTAAAATAAATGACGCAGTTACCACCGCTGGTTCAGTCAACCATACCGAAGTTCTGGGACGGCTGGACATCGTGGTCAAGGATGGCACAGTGATCACGTTCACCCTGTAGGTGAAGCAACTTTGACTTCACGGATGGATTCAGGTATAAATTTTGAGGGCAGAGGGAATCCTTCCGCTCTGTCGCAGACTGTGAAGAAGGAGATTCCTTCACACCTCAGATCCGGGAGGTGAGTTATGTAGTTACTTAGTTAGTAGTCAGGCGGTTAAAGGTAGTAAATTCAAGAAGGAGGTTTCATCAGGTGAAAGAGAGAAGAGTATCAAGGGGACTGGTTAGTGCCTGTGTGGCGTTGCTGCTGGCGGTTAGCCTCATTGCCCCCGCTTGTCCGCGACCACCAGTGGTACCAGTAATGAGGGTGGGGGTAGTAACCTCGATCGGCGGATTGGGCGATAAGAGCTTCAACGACTACACCTTCTTCGGTGCTAAGGCAGCGGCGGAGGAGATGGGCGTGCCGATCGATGTTGTCGAGCCAGCCGGGGTCGGTGATTTTGAAGGACTGTTGCGAGATATGGCCCTCACTGGCGAGTATAAGGTCATCCTCGCCATCGGGTTCTTGCAGATGGACGCCCTCGACATTGTGGCGGCGGAGTTCCCCGATCAGACCTTCATCATTGTGGACGGGGTGGTCCATAAACCGAATGTAACTTCGCTGACCTTCCGGGAGAACGAGGGGAGCTTCCTTGTCGGCGTCCTCGCCGGAATGATGACCAAGACCAACCTAATCGGCTTCGTCGGTGGGATGTACGTGCCTATCATCTGGCGCTTCCAGGCCGGGTTTGTGGCCGGAGTGAAGTGGGTCAACCCTGATGCCACAGTCAAAATAACCTATGTAGGTAGCTTCAGGGATCCGGCTGGAGGGAAAGAGCACGCGTTGGCCCATTACGGGGCCGGCGTGGACATCATTTTCTCCGCCTCCGGTGCGACGATTCTCGGTGTCTTCGAGGCCGCCGCAGTGAAGGATAAGCTCGCCATCGGAATCGATGTCGATCAGTCCCATCTCGCCCCGGACTACATCGTTGCCTCTATGATAAAGGGATTAACTCCTGCGACCTACCACGCGACGCTCGCCGCACTCAAAGGGGAGCTCGAGCCGGGCATAGCTGTGTTCGGACTCGCCGAGGGCGTGCCCGGGATCTGCTTCCTGATACCCGATCACGTGCGCACAAGCACGGTTCCCCTGCCAGAGGAGGTGCGGGCGAAGGTGATCGAGGCACGGCAGATGATCATCGACGGTCGGATCGACGTGCCCGATGAGCACGATCTATAAACGAGAGACGGCTTTGCAGTTGCGCAGCAAGCACTGAGGCCGGTTGGCAGGGCAAGGCCGTAGGCTGAGGTTGGCAGGGCAAGACCGTAGGCCGACCGGAGCAGGGGTGGACCGCGCAGGTCCACCCCTGTTTCTCACGACGAATACGCAAGCTGGATACAGACACTTATGGATGACCGAAAAATAGCAGTTTTTATGCGCCAGATTACCAAGGATTTTCCCGGTGTGCGGGCGAACGATGCGGTTGACTTTAAGGTCGCCCAGGGGGAGATCCACGGGCTGTTGGGAGAGAACGGTGCCGGCAAGAGCGTGCTGATGGGCATCCTTTACGGGTTATACCAGCCGACTTCCGGAGAGATATTCATTCACGGTCGAGCGGTCGCTATCCGCAGCCCGGCCGAGGCAATCGCCCTCAAGATCGGGATGGTGCATCAGCACTTCATGCTCATCTCCAACATGACGGTGGCGGAGAACATCGTCCTCGGGTTTGAACCAGACGGCTATTTCTGGAATCGTAAAGAGATCGCGCAGCGGGTGGCTCAGTTCGCGGCAGAGGCAAAGCTGCCGATAAACCCTGAGGAGACCGTCGGCCAACTATCGGTCGGGGCGCAGCAGCGGGTAGAGATACTGAAGGTCCTGTACCGCCAGGCGCAGATACTGATCCTCGACGAACCGACCGCAGTCCTCACCCCCCAGGAGACTGAGGCCCTGTTCAGAGCGATGCGCGCCCTGCGCGATCAGGGGAAGACCATCATCTTCATTGCTCACAAACTGAAAGAGGTCCTGTCGATCTGCGATCGGATAACCGTTCTGTGCCGAGGGAAGCTTGTCGGCACGGAGGACGCCGGCGCTACCGACGAGTCGAAACTAGCGGAGATGATGGTGGGGACTAAGGTCGTGCCGGCGACCCGCATCGGGGAAGCGACGATCGGAGATCGGGTTTTGGAGGTAAAGGATCTGACCGCCGATGGCGAGCGTGGAGAACGGGCGCTCGAGGGACTGAGCTTTGAATTGCGTGCCGGGGAGATCCTGGGGATCGCCGGGGTGGAGGGGAACGGGCAGACAGAGCTCGTGGAGGTCCTCACTGGTCTGCGAAGGCCGACAGGCGGCAAGGTTTTCCTGAGTGAGGCCGATCTTAGCGGTATCACCCCTCGTACGGCGCTGGATTATGGAATCAGGCACATTCCTGAGGACAAGCGCAAGCGCGGGATAATCCCTGGTTTTTCAGTAAAGGAGAACCTGATCCTGGGCGACCACTGTCGCCCTCCGTTCAAAGGGAGGTTCTCCTGGTTGATGGAACGGGTGATCAGGAGGTTCGCCGACAAGCGGATCGAGGAGTTTCAGATTCAAACACCGAGCCGGGATACCCCGATCGACTCCCTCTCCGGCGGAAATCAGCAGCGGCTCATCGTGGGGCGTGTATATGGGCACCAGAAGAGGCCGACCTTGCTTATCGCTGCTCAGCCGACCTGCGGGTTGGACGTGCAGGCAACGCGCTATGTCCGCCAGAAACTGATTGAGCTGAGCGATCAAGGCGCGGCGGTGCTCCTCGTCTCCGCCGATCTGGACGAAGTGATGGCCATAAGCGACCGCATCCTGGTGATCCACAACGGCAGGCTCCACGAGGCGAGTAAGAGACCGAGCCGGCAGGAGCTGGGGCTGCTGATGATAGGAGGAAGAGAGGACGAGTGATGACAAAGGAGGAGACCGGCCGGGGCGATCGTCCCACTGCGATCGAGAACCAGGGATCGAGGTTGATCAAGAGAGCCATCAGGCCGCTGGTTGCGATCCGGCCGGAGATCACGGCTATATGTGCTGGCTTCCTGGTGGGAGCGATAGTTGTGTGGGTGACCGGCCATCCGGTCGTGGAGACCTTCTATCATTTATTCCGCGGTGCGTTCGGGAGCAGAATCGCGATCGGGATGACCCTCACTCGGGCTACGCCAATTATCTTCACCGGGCTGGCGGTCGCCATTGCCTTCAAGTGCGGTCTGTTTAATATCGGCGCCGAGGGTCAGTTACAAGTCGGTGCCTTTGCCGCCGCCTGGGTTGGGATCGCACTTCCGCCGATGCCGCCGGTCATTCACATTAGCCTCGCCTTTGCTGCGGGTGCTGCGGCCGGCCTCCTGTGGGCGGTGGTTCCAGCCGTTCTCAAGGTGACGCGAGGGGCGCACGAGGTGGTGACGACGATGATGCTCGCCCATGTAGGGATCCTCTTGGCGAGCTACCTGGTCACCGGTCCGTTCAAGGATCCCGGCCCGGTACCGCAAACCGAGTGGATCGCTTCCACGGCACAGTTAACCAGGCTCTTGCCGCCGACGCAGCTTTCGACCGCGCTGTTCGTTGCGCTTCTTTGTGCAATTGCTGTCTACTTATTCCTGTGGAAGACATCGCCTGGTTACGCGATCAGGGCGGCCGGATTGAACCCCAAGGCTGCTGAGGCCGGCGGGGTGCCGGTTGCACGTTCGATCATGCTGGCGCTGCTCCTGAGCGGCGCACTCGCCGGACTCGGAGGGGCAGGGGAGATCCTCGGTGTCTTCCACCGGTTCATTGATGGTTTTTCACCCGGTTACGGGTGGACGGGCATTGGGGTCGCCTTGGTGGGCAGAATGCATCCGCTCGGCGTTATCCTCGCCGCGGTCCTGTTCGGAGCCTTGCGCGCCGGAGGGGGAACGGTCGCCCGGGCGGTCGGTGTGCCGCTCGATATTACGGTCGTCATACAGGGGACAATCATCCTGTTCATCGCCGCCCAAAGAATGACGGAGTTCCTCTGGGAAAGGAGGCGGAAGAAGTGATTGGGATCTGGGATATTCTGGACGTCGCCCTGTTCGCAGCGATGATACGGATGGCGACCCCGCTGGTGTTAGCCGCAACCGGCGGGGTGATCACCGAACGGAGTGGAGTGATCAATATCGGCCTGGAAGGGATGATGATGCTCGGCGCTCTCTTCGGGGTATTGACCAGCTATTGGACCGGTTGTCCCTGGCTGGGGGTGATTGCGGCAATGGTGGTGGGAGGGCTGGCTGCAGCAATCCATGCCCTCGTGGTGATCAGGTTCAATGCCAATCACATCGTAAGCGGGCTGGGGATTAACTTCATCGCGCTGGGGCTCGCACCCTTTTTGAGCGAGGTAATCTGGGGTTCGCGCGGACACTCCGACATCGTCACCGGCCTTCCCCGTTGGGAGATCCCGCTCATCAAGGAGATCCCGGTGATCGGTGAGATCCTGGGGCCGCACTCACCAACCGTCTTCATGATACTGGCGATCGTCATTATTGCCAACATCGTTCTGTTCAAGACCAAATGGGGGTTGCGGATAACCGCCGTCGGCGAGTTCGCCAAAGCGGCGGCGACCGCCGGGATACCGGTGCAGCGAACGCGCTACATCTGTGTAATCATCAGCGGGATACTCGCCGGGCTGGCCGGGGTGCACATGTCGCTCGGCCACCTGAGTATGTTCACCTGGGGGATGATCGGTGGCCGGGGGTTCATCGCTCTGGCGGTGATGATCTCTGGCAACTGGCGACCCTATCGCGTACTGGCCATCGGGATGGTCTTCGGCTTCGCCGATGCACTTCAGATAAGACTGCAAGGTCTGGGCGTGCCGGTGCACTTCATGCAGATGATCCCCTTTCTCGTCACCATCGCCGTGCTTGCCGGAGTGATGGGAAGGTCGCGCCCGCCGGCAGATATCGGCAAGAATTATGAGCCGTAGGGCGACAACATATCTACTCAATTGACTTCTCCACCTCAAAGTGCTATTATTCCGCCAGAGACCACAATCAAAATCCCTTGTGATGGAGCGGTACTGAAGCCATGGAGCTATCCAAAGAAGGATTGGCCAAGTATATTGACCACACGGCATTGAAACCCGAGACCACCCCGGAGCAGGTCATTAAACTGTGCCGGGAGGCCAGGGAATTTGGTTTCAAGGCGGTGTGTGTCAATCCTGTCTATGTGCCGCTTGCAGTTGGGGAGCTTAAGGATGCGGGCGTTCGTGTCTGCACTGTGATCGGTTTTCCCCTGGGAGCCGAGTCGAGTTGGATGAAGGCCCGGGCGACACAGTGGGCGGTGGAACAGGGCGCCACAGAGATTGATATGGTAATCAACATCGGATGGCTGAAGGCCGGGCTTCACCAGCAGGTGAAGGAAGATATAGGGGTGGTGGTTGGGGCTGCGGGTCAGGCTGTTGTCAAGGTGATCATCGAGTGCTGCTTATTGGAAGAGGAAGAAAAGAGGTCTGCCGCCAACATCGTAAGGGAAAGCGGAGCGCGTTACATTAAGACTTCCACGGGGTTTTCTCACGGTGGAGCGACCCTCGAAGATGTGAAACTACTGCGAGACGCAGTGGGAGCCGACTTAGGGGTCAAGGCAGCGGGCGGCATTGGGACCTACGATATGGCGGTGGCCATGATTAGAGCCGGGGCAACACGCCTTGGTGTCAGTGCCGGAGTTAAGATTATCGCCGGGGGTTAATGGGTACCCCACTCGGAGGTATGACAGTACCTGCCAGGCGAGTCGTTGTAGTGGTCCTCGACAGTGCCGGAGTCGGCGCGCTACCGGATGCTGGCCGGTACGGTGACAACGGGGTAAATACCCTGCGGCACGTTATAGAAACCACCGGCTGTAGTTTACCCAATCTCGAGCAGATGGGGCTTTTCAATGTGGTGTTCCCCGAGAGACGCAGGGAAAGCGGAGTATCAATCCCACCGGGGCTTTACGGGAAGATGGCTTCGAAGACCGCTGGAAAGGATACGCTGGCTGGCCACTGGGAACTGATGGGAGTCATCCTGGACCGGCCCTTCCCTGTTTATCCGCAGGGTTTTCCATCCGGCTTGATAACTTCTTTTGAGAAGGGCATTGGACGGAAGGTGCTGGGCAACCGGGCAGCTTCAGGCACGGCCATCATTGAGGAGTTAGGTCAAACTCATCTGGCTACCGGCTGTCCCATAGTTTACACCTCCGCTGATAGTGTCTTCCAGGTGGCCGCCCACAAGGAAGTGATCCTGGTAGAGGAGCTCTATCGTATCTGTACCATCGCCCGCGGACTCCTCACGGGTGAGCACGGGGTAGCAAGGGTTATCGCCCGTCCCTTTGTGGGTGAGCTTGGAAATTTCCAACGGACTTCGCGCCGGGACTTCTCTTTGCCGCCGCCCCGGCCTACTTACCTAGAAAAAATGCGGGATGCTGGGATACCGCTCATAGGCGTGGGCAAGATCAGTGAGATCTTCTCGGGAAGGGGTATTGATAAGACCTTTCCTACCGAGAACAATGCAGACGGAATGAAGTATACCCTGGTAGCCCTGGACGGACTCAAGGCAGGTTTTGTTTTCGTCAACCTGATTGATTTTGATATGAGCTACGGCCACAGGAACGACCCTACAGGTTACGCGGAAGCCCTGGCCGTGTTCGATGATTTCTTGCCGGAGTTAAAGTCAGCACTGAACAGGGACGATGTTCTTTTTATTACTGCTGACCACGGATGTGACCCGACCATGCCAGGTACAGACCACACCAGGGAATATGTTCCTGTCCTGGGTTGGTCGCCGGCGATGGAGTGCAGTATTGAGCTGGAGACCAGAGAGACCTTTGCTGACCTAGGGAAAACCGTGGCCGAGCTGTTAGGGTTATTCTTGGTGGGTCCCGGTTGCGGGTTTACCTACTTGATAGACTGGTGTGCACGGGGAGCTTTAGTTGATAGGAGTTGATCGGTTGTGGGGGCTTTTTTACAAGAGCACTGTACCCAAGCTGTGGACTGGATATGGTCCCGGGCAACTGGTGCGGGGCTGAAGGAGAAGCCCAGGGTAGGGCTTATTCTGGGTTCCGGGCTTGGGGGACTGGTAGCGGGGGCGACTCCGGCGGTGGTAATACCCTACACTGAGATCCCTCGCTTCCCTCGCTCTACTGTGGCTGGTCACACAGGCAGGTTGATTATAGGAAGGATCGCCGGTACTTCTATTGTTGCCATGCAGGGTAGGGTCCATTTCTATGAGGGCTACGACATTGACCAGGTTGTGTTTCCTATCCGTGTCATGGGAGCGTTGGGAGTCAGCCAGCTCATTATTACAAATGCGGCGGGAGGTATCAATACGTCCTTTGCACCAGGAGACTTGATGGCTATTACAGGACACATAAACCTGATGTCTGTCGATCCGTTAAGGGGTTCTTCCGTGGCTCCAGGGGAGAAGTATGTGTCCAACCCTTACTGCCCCGAGCTGCTCCGCATCACGACCCAGGCAAGTGTTGGGTTGGGCTTATCCCTCCGGGAAGGCGTCTACGCGGCTTATATGGGTCCCAGTTATGAGACACCTGCGGAGATCAGGTTCCTGAGGAATATGGGGGCTGATGCTGTAGGGATGTCAACTGCTCCCGAGGCACTTGTGGCGGCGGCCCTGGGGATCCCAGTGCTCGGTATCTCTTGTATTACCAACATGGCTGCCGGAGTGCTGGAGAAGAGGCTTTGCCATAGTGAGGTCATGGAGGTCGCTGACCAGGTTGCGGAACGGTTCAGTAAGCTTCTCGGCGCTGTTTTGGCGCGAATGGATAAATGACAAACCGAGGGAGTTTTTGTATGTCGCATAATAAAGAAAGCCGGCTATCGGAAGAAGAAATGATGGGGCGGATCTGTGAGGCAGGCGACTTTTTGCAAAAGCACCTGGGTTCTTTTAAGCCGATGGTGGGGTTGGTTTTGGGTTCAGGTCTTGGGGACCTGGCGGATGAAATCCTGGACCCGGTTACCGTGGACTACCAAGATATCCCTCACCTCTCCAGGTCAACTGTTCCCGGACATGCTGGGAGGTTTGTGGCCGGGAAACTCCAGGGGCAGGATGTTCTGTGTATGCAGGGGCGGTTTCACTACTACGAAGGTTATTCCATGTTTGAGGTCACCCTTCCCATCCGGGTTATGCAGTACCTGGGGATTGGTATCCTGGTCGTTACCAATGCCTGCGGGGGGATGAACAGGGACTTCGCGGCCGGGGACCTGATGCTGATCAATGACCATATTAACATGACCGGTGACAATCCCCTGATCGGTGAAAACCTGCCTGAGTTTGGTCCCCGGTTCCCCGATATGTCGGAGGCCTACTGCCCCCGGCTGCGGGCTCTTGCCAGAGAAGTGGGAAGAGAGCTGGGGATTAAACTGCAAGAAGGGGTTTATGTATCCATTAGTGGGCCTAGCTACTGCACGCCGGCGGAGTTGATTTTCCTGCGCAAGGCCGGTGGTGACACTGTTGGGATGTCCACGGTCCCAGAGGTCATTGTCGCTAACCACGGGGGTCAGCAGGTGCTGGGCATCTCCTGTGTTACCGATATGGCTATCGGGGAAGACCTGGAGAAGCTGGACCATGAAATGGTAGTGGCGATGGCGAATAAAACCAAGCCCAGGTTCATCACCTTGGTGAAAGGGATCCTGGAAAGGCTGGCAGATGTATAGCCCCTATGAGCTGATCCGGAAAAAGCGGTTGGGTAGGGAGCTTTCTCCTGAGGAAATCCGGTTCCTGATCAGGGGCTTTGTTGCGGGTGATGTAGCTGACTACCAGATGTCTGCTTGGGCCATGGCTGTTTGTATCCAGGGGATGACAGGTCAGGAGCTGGCGGTATTGACCGATGCCATGGCCCGCTCCGGCGAGATGGTGGACTTGAGCCACCTGCCTGGAATCCCTGTTGATAAGCACAGTACTGGGGGTGTGGGAGATAAAGCCTCCCTGGTGGTGGTCCCATTGGTGGCAGCTTGTGGGATTCCGGTAGCCAAGATGTCGGGCCGGGGGTTGGGGCATACAGGTGGTACCCTTGACAAGCTAGAATCCATCCCCGGGTTGAGGGTCGAAATGAGCAGGGAAGAGATAGTCCGCCAGGTTGGGGAGATCGGCCTGGTGATCGCGAGTCAGACCAATGACCTGGTGCCGGCTGACAGGAAGCTCTATGCCCTGAGGGATGTGACGGCAACGGTTGATTCTGTACCCCTCATTGCCGCCAGTATTATGAGCAAGAAGATCGCGGGTGGGGCCAAGGCCCTGGTCCTTGATGTCAAAGTAGGTGGGGGGGCATTCATGGCTGATGTTAGCGAGGGACGTGAACTGGCCAGGGCCATGGTGGAGATCGGCCTGCGGGCTGGTTTAAAGACCAGGGCGGTGCTAAGTAGTATGGAACAGCCCCTTGGAAAGGCTGTCGGCAATGCCCTGGAGGTGAGAGAGGCGATTGAGACTCTTCAGGGAGAGGGGCCAGATGATCTACGAGAACTCTGCCTCAACCTCGGTGGGACCATGTGCTACTTGGGTGAAGTGGTGGGAACCATCGAGGAAGGTATTGCCCTGTGTCACCACAACCTGGAGCAGGGGTCGGCCCTGGCCAACTTTGCTAATTTGATCCAGGCCCAGGGTGGAGATGCCACTATCTGTGAGGATCCGAGTGCTCTACCCCAGGCGGGCATCCGCTTGGAGGCCCGGGCGCCATCGGCAGGTTGGGTGAAGTCCATTGACGGACGGTTGGTGGGTGATGTTTCCGTGGGTTTGGGAGCCGGCAGGGCCAAAAAGGGTGATGTGATTAACCCTGCAGCCGGTATTATGCTCCAGGTCAAGATGGGGGACCGGCTGGAGAAAGGAAAGCCCTGGGCTATTATCCACACGGATTCCCTGGAGAGGGCGCAGGAGGCAGTAGTGAGGCTGGAAGATGCCCTTGTTGTTTCCAGTGACAAGGTGACTAAACCCACCTTAATTCTGGGAACCGTTGGTCCCGGGGAGGTGAAGGACCTGTGAATATAAGCCTTGGTAGTGAAGAATATATTGAGGCTGCTCTTGAGACCGCGAAGCTGGCCTATGCCCCCTATTCAGGTTACCGGGTGGGGTGTGTTGTGGTGACCACGGAAGACGAGATATATAGGGGTGCCAATATTGAGAACGGCAGTTACGGGCTGACCTGCTGTGCGGAACGGGTGGCTCTTTATCATGCCATGATGCATGGTAAAGGGCCCGGGGACATCAAAGCGGTGGTTATTGCTTCCACGGATGACAGTTTTCCCAGCCCCTGTGGGGCCTGCCGGCAGGTTTTAGCTGAGCTGGCGCCCCAGGCCCGGGTTGTCACGAGTAATGGTAAGGCAGTAAAGGTAGCTACGGTTAGTGAACTGCTTCCGGCTGTTTTTTCCCTGCGACCCGGCGACCACAACTCACCAATTACCAATCACTAAAATAAATGACGCAGTTACCACCGCTGGTTCAGTCATTGCTGAAGGGAAACGCCTATCCGGAGAATCCCCGGCACGTCGATCTGATGCAGACTCAGATATCCTTCGTTTTCCTCATTGGTGACTTCGCCTACAAGATCAAGAAACCCGTCGATCTCGGCTACCTCGATTTCAGTACCCTGGAGAAGCGGCGCTTCTACTGCCAGCAAGAGGTGCAGTTGAACAGACGCCTCGCCCCGGAGGTCTACCTCGGGGTAGTAGAGGTGACCCAAAATGAGGGACGGTTCTCCGTGGGGGGCACTGGCGAGGTTGTAGAATACGCCGTGAAGATGCGTCAGCTCCCGCGGGAACGTTGTCTGGACAAGCTCCTCGGGAGGAATCAGGCGACCCCCGCAATGCTGGTGAAGGTAGCACGGAAGCTGGTCGAGTTCCACCAGGCTTCCCGGTCCGATGAAGAAATATCGAGGTACGGTGATATCGAGACCATCGTCCAGAACACGGACGAGAACTTCGCTCAAACGACAAAATATCTAAAGGTGTCCCTTTCCACGGAAACCTATGACGGTATAAAGTCTTACACCACAAGCTTTATAGACAGGCATTCGCCGCTATTCAAGCGGCGCATAGAGGGGGACAGGATAAGGGACTGCCACGGGGATCTGCACTCGGCGCATATCTGTTTTGGCGACGAAGTCTATATCTTCGATTGCATCGAATTCAACGACCGCTTCAGGTATTGTGACGTAGCCAATGAGGTTGCCTTTCTGGCCATGGACCTGGATGTGCATGGTTATCCCCATCTCTCGAGGCATTTTGTTGATCGCTACGTTGCGCTATCCGGCGATGGGGATCTGCAGCAGCTTCTCAACTTCTACCGCTGTTATCGGGCCTATGTGAGGGGAAAGGTGGAAAGCTTTAAGCTCGACGACCCGCATATCTCGGACGAGGAAAAGGGCCGGGTTCAGGGCATCGCCAGGAGGTACTTCGAGCTGGCGGAGTCGTATGCGGAAACCTGACCATTAATATAGAATAGAGGAGGGAGGTAGACTATGTTAAGGCATTTTACCTTAGAGTATTGGATAGATGAAGGGTGGTATGTCGGGAGGCTAAAAGAAGTTCCAGGTATATTTAGTCAGGGCGAGTCTCTTGAAGAATTAGAAGAGTATATTCGGGATGCCTATCACTTAATGGTTGAAGAGGAGGTCTCACCGCGGATTACAGCCCAAACAAAAGAAATAGGTGTAGAGGTGTGAAACGGCGTGCTCTTATCCGGGAATTGGTGCAAGAGGGCTGCTATTTGAGGCGCCATGGCAAAAGGCATGATATATACATCAATCCTAAAAACGGGAAAAAGGCTCCAGTTCCCCGTCACCCTGAAATTAAGGAGAGCCTTTGCGAACTAATTAGAAAGCAGCTCGGGCTCCAGTGATTGTAATGGAATAAGATAGCGCTGTCGCCAAGAGCTATTTCGATCTTGCCGAATCGTATGTAGAAATATAGAATGGGGCAAAATAAAAAGGTAAACTTATGAGCTATATTTCATCTTGGAGCGGTGGTAAGGATAGTTGTTTTGCCTGTTACCAGGCAATCTGTGAGGGATACAATGTATCTCACCTGTTGAATTTTATTTCTAAAGAGCACAAAAGGGTAAGTTTTCATGGAACGGAAGCTAAATTAATTCAATTACAAGCTGAGGCAATCGGCATCCCCCTATTGCAAAAAGAAACTACCTGGAATGGATATGAACAGGAGTTCAAAGACGCAGTGAAAAGTTTGATTCCTAATGGTGTAACCGGCATGGTTTTCGGTGATATATATCTACAAGAGCATAAAGATTGGGTAGAAAGGGTTTGCCGAGAATTAGGCATTGAAGCAATTGAGCCACTTTGGGGGCAAGACACAGAAAGAATTCTCCTTGAGTTTATAGATGCTGGTTTTGAGGCAACGATAGTTAGTGCTAAATCCGACCTATTTGATGATAAATGGATAGGTCGCAAGTTAGATAGAGAATTTTTGAGCCATCTTAAAGACAATAATATTGACCCTTGTGGAGAAAATGGTGAATACCACACTCTTGTGACCGACGGTCCCATGTTCCAGAAGAAAATAAAAATAACTAAGAGCCAGCCGATTACGAGAGATGGTTATTGGTTCCTAGATACTCTTGAATATTCACTATAGATTGCCGAATC
>QLUN01000089.1 GCA_018725455.1 Chloroflexota bacterium | reverse complement strand
GATACAATCAATCTCAATGTATCTCCATCTATCTCAGCAAATCTCAAGGACTAGTACGAAATGATCTCGGTTGAGCAAGCCCTGGAGAAAATTCTGAGCAACGTCAGTGTCCTGGAACCGGAGAGAAAGCCCATCCTGGAGACCATGGGACAGGTTCTCGCCGAGGATGTTCGCTCGGACATTAATATCCCCCCACTGGACAACTCGGCCATGGATGGCTACGCCGTGCAGTGGGATAGCATCCGTGGAGCTACTATCTCGCAGCCGAAAGCCCTTAAGGTGATTGGCGAGGTTGCCGCGGGCTGTATCTCAGATCGAGAAGTAACCCCGGGGACTGCCATTCGAATCATGACCGGTGCGCCAGTTCCCGCCGGGGCGGACACCGTCATCCAATTCGAGGACACCGATGAAGAGATCCGAAAAGGGAAGTCTCTGGATGAGATCGGTATAATGCGTGAGCTGGTGAAGGGCTCAAACATAAGGCGAGGCGGAGAGGACATCACCAGGGGGTCTCTGGTTCTGACAACGGGAGTCGTGCTTCGGCCTCAGGAGATCGGCGTCCTGGCCTCGCTGGGGAGAGCGGATGTCCTGGTGATTCGCCGCCCTGCGGTTGCTGTCCTGGCTACCGGCGATGAACTGGTGGATGTGGGTCAGCCATTGCCGCCGGGCAAGATATATAACAGCAATGCCTATACCATTGCCTCCCAGGTGCGCCGCTATGGAGGCATCCCCCGCATTTTAGGGATTGCCGCCGATGAGAGTCAGGACCTGTTGGAGAAGATAATACTGGGGATGGATTCAGATTTGTTGATCACCTCGGGGGGGGTCTCAGTGGGAGACTACGATATCGTAAAAGACGTATTGGCTGAACTCGGTGCGATATCCTTTTGGACGGTGCGCATGAAGCCGGGCAAGCCGCTGGCCTTTGGGGTGCTCACACGAAACGGAAGGAAAGTTCCTCACCTGGGGCTACCCGGTAACCCAGTAAGCTCCATGATAGTCTTCGAGCAGTTTGCCCGACCGGCCATTCTCAAGATGTTGGGAAAGAAGAACCTTGCCAAGCCGACTATCTCCGCCATAAGCGAGAGTCGAATTGAGAACCGGGATGGTCGCCGCGTCTTCGCCCGAGCGATAGTGAGAAAGGGGGATGGTCAGTATTTCGCTCGCCTCACCGGACCCCAGGGCTCCGGAATCCTTACTTCCATGTCCCGGGCTAATGCGCTCTTGGTCGTTCCGGAGAACGTGGCCACTGTAGAAGTCGGGGATGAGGTGTCGGTTCAGATGCTTGACTGGAGGGAGGAGGACTAGATTGCCGCCGATTGTTTGCATCGTCGGAAGGCCGAAATCAGGCAAGACCACCCTTATGGGGCGGCTGATACCGGAGCTCAAGCGGCGAGGCTACCGGGTGGCTACCATCAAGCATGTAGCGCACCGGTTCGACATTGATATAGCCGGGAAAGATTCCTGGGAACATGCTGAGGCGGGGAGCGATTGTGTAATACTGAGCTCACCGCAGAGGGTGGCGATTATCAAGAGTGTGGACCACGATCTGAGCCCTGCGGAGCTTGCGCCTTTGGTCACCGGGGATTTTGATATCGTTCTCGCCGAGGGTTTCAAGGGGGCACCGGAACTCAAGATCGAGGTTCACCGCCGGGACATAGGGGGGATTATTTGCCCGCCCCAGGAGTTGATGGCGATTGTCACCGATCAGCGTCTGGAGCTCGATGTGCCTCAATTCTCCATGAATGATATATCCGGGCTGGCTGATCTGATTGAACGGGGTATCTTCTGGAGCCTCCCTAATCGATCCTTCTGTTCGGCAAGCTTTTCCCGCTCCCTTTGAACGATGTCCGCCGGCGCTCTGGAGAGGAACTGCTCGTTTTGAAGTTTGGCCTCCGTGCTCGCGACCTGCCCCCGCCATTTCTCGATCTCTCTCTGCAGCCGTTTGCTTTCGGCTTCTCGATCAACCATCCCGCTCAACGGAAGAATGACCTCCGCATCCCTCAGCACCAGCACCCGGGCTTCATCCCTCCGCGCCTGTTCCGGGTCGATGATGGTCAGAGGACACACCCTGGCCAGGGTACTGATAGCGGAAAGATGGCTTTCAAGCGATAATTCCTGGACTACGATCAGAGCCTCGATGAAGCTGGAGGGTTCCACCCCGGCCTCCGCGCGGGCGTTCCTGATGGCGCGCACAATCTCGATTACCGATTCCATCTCCCGCTCGGCGGCGGCATCGATTGCTGATTCATCGGCGACCGGGTATGGGGCGATCATAATAGAATCGGTCCTCTCGGGCAAGTGTGTGGCTACCTTTTGCCAGAGCTCCTCAGTGATGAAGGGCATGAAGGGATGCAGCAGCCGCAAAATTACATCCAGAGTATCGACCAGCACGGGGATCGGAGAGGGACTGGCCGGGTCACGGAGCCGAATCTTGACCAGCTCGATGTACCAGTCGCAGAACTCACCCCAGACAAAATCGTGGATCATGCTCAGTCCCTCACCGAGCATGAAGCTATTGAGGGACTGATTGACCTCGGCTATCAGCCAGTTCAGGCGACTCCTGATCCAGCGGTCTTCGACTCGATAGTCGATAGTCGATAGTCCGGAGTCCGGAGACGCTTCGCTCTGGAGTCCGGAGTCTGGAGACTGGAGACGCTTCGCTCTGGAGACGCTTCGCTCTGGAGTCCCACTCCCCTCGACTCTCGACTCTTGACTCTCGACTCTCGACTGATTCGCCGACTGCCGACTGAGGTGCAGGACTTTCTCCGAGCTTGCCTCGGTGCTCCTCACCACAAATCTAACGGTATTCCAGAGCTTGTTGGCGAAGTTGCGGCTTCCCTCAAGCTTCTCCCTGCTCAGCCGCATATCGTTGCCCGGAGAGCTGCCGGCGGTCAGGGCAAATCGCAGGGCATCGGTGCCGTATTTATCCATTGCTACCTGGGGATCGAGCACATTTCCCCGCGATTTACTCATCTTATCGCCTTTCTCATCTCGAATGAGTCCGTGAAGGTAAACCTTGCTGAAAGGAATCTTGCCAGTGTTTTCCAGGCCCATCATGATCATTCGAGCCACCCAGAAGAAGAGGATGTCGTAGCCGGTCTCCAACACCGAGGTGGGGTAGAAATAGCGCAAATCCTCGGTATCATCCTGCCAGCCGAGGGTTGAATGTGGCCAGAGGGCGGAGCTGAACCAGGTGTCCAGTATATCAGGGTCCTGCTCCATGTTCGCCGAGCCGCAATGGACACAAGCGTCGGGGTCGTCCACAGCCACCGTAGGCTCCCCGCAATTCTGGCAGTACCAGACGGGGAGGCGATGTCCCCACCAGAGCTGCCGGCTGATGCACCAGTCGCGGATGTTCTCCATCCAGTTGAGGTATACCATGGTGAAACGCTGGGGGATGATCTCAATGCGCCCGTCAACCACCGCTTCGATCGCTGGAGCAGCCAGCGGCGCCATCTTGATAAACCATTGCCGGGAGGCCAGCGGCTCAACCATAGTTCGGCAGCGCTGGCAATGACCTACCGAGTGGGTGTGCGGTTCGATCTGGACCAGCAACCCCTCTTTCTCCAGGTCTGCCAGCAGGGCATGGCGAGAGGCAAAACGGTCTTGCCCCTGATATGGGCCGGCGTTTTCATTCAGCGTGGCATCCGGATTCATTATGTTAACGAGCGGCAACTTTTTTCTTTGCGCGACCTCGAAGTCGACCGGGTCATGTGCCGGGGTAACCTTCACCGCGCCGCTGCCGAAGGAGGGGTCCACGGCATCATCGGCAATAATGGGAATCTGGCGCCCGACCGCCGGCAGGACAGCGCTCCTCCCCACAAGGTGTTTGTACCGCCAGTCCTGGGGATTGACGGCAACGGCGGTATCGCCGAGAAGGGTCTCCGGACGGGTGGTGGCTACGGTTATGAATTCCTCTCCCGACTCCCCATTCGTAGTCGAGGTCGTCCCTGACCTCGACGATAGATGACTTTCCGTTCCCGCCATTCGGTAGCGGATGTGGTAAAGATGGCCGGAGACCTCTCGGTGTTCTACCTCAAGGTCGGAGAGAACCGTAGCACAGCGGGGGCACCAGTTGGTGATACGTTCCCCCCGGTAGATGAGCCCCTTCTTATAGAGATTGACGAAGGTAGTGCGCACCGCCCGGGAGGGTCCTGGATCCATGGTGAAAGCCTCTCGACCCCAGTCACAGGATATCCCGAGCCTCTTGTGCTGCTCAGCGATAACGCCCCGGCACCTATTTACCCACTCCCAGACATGCTCCAGGAATCTCTCCCTGCCCAGGTCATGGCGAGTTAGCCCTTCATCGGCGAGGTTCTGTTCTACCACATACTGGGTAGCGATGCTGGCATGGTCAACCCCAGGGAGCCACAGTGCAGGATCGCCTTTCATGCGATGCCAGCGGGTCAGTATATCTTCCAGTGTGGCCGTCAGGGCATGACCGAGGTGAAGCTCGCCGGTGACGTTGGGCGGCGGCATGATGATAACGAAGGGCTTCTTCTGCGGGTCGACCCGGGGAGCAAAGTAGCCCCGCT
>QLUN01000088.1 GCA_018725455.1 Chloroflexota bacterium | reverse complement strand
CCATATCCAAACGTAACCTCCTCGTTGTTTATCAATTCGTGGGGGGGAAGTTAAGCTAACTGGAGTCATGTAGATATGCCTATAACATTGATTCTACTGCAGAAACCTGTTCGCAAAGCTTCTGGTGCTTTATTTATTTAGTACTTTGACGTAACCCTGGCCGGATGACTCGTATTTTTCGTGATAACAGTGTTTACACCTTAAGTTACATTGCTCTGTAATATGCCATTGAAAATAGAATTCTTGGCCTAGGGTCAATTCCCTAAACGTTTGGCCCATGACGCCATCCCCGTTCATTGAAACTTATTCAAGGATAATACAGGAGTTATGCAGTTCCAGGATAATCTTTCCAACTCCATAACTCCTGTTCTTTTAAAAGTTTTGTAAAGCGTTGCAGTTTTTCACTCACTGGCTAACCCCTCCCGATCTAGTGTCTCTTTGTATTTATGACGAAAACGCCTTTTCTATCGCCTCTTCCAGCTCCCGGGGCGTGGGCTTCGCGTACCGGCGCGTGGTGTTCACGTCAGCATGACCCGCTGGCTCGGCTACCGTGGCGATGTCGATCCCCTTGCCGACCAGCTCGCGGCAGAAGGTGTGGCGCAGCTTGTGCGGATGGACGCCGTAGACGGCCAGCATGTGCTGGACGGCGCGGGCGCTCACGCGGCTCCCGCGCAGGGGCGTCTTTCCTTTCTCAAGATTCTATAGCCATTATATCCAGCAACTTTCGGTCTGGCAATACCGTCAGCTTTCGGCCCTTTTAGTTCAGCGTAAACACTGTAAGCCATCCGCTGGAGTGCGTTGTTAGGCGCTGCTTTTATTTTTCCGCACCCAGCCTTTTAGGGCCTCTCCAAGGCTGGCCTGATTTCAATTAGTTTTTCGACTATTAAGGCCGGGTCAGATTGAAGATCATCAATTGAATTCTCGGCTCTTAATGCCTTAAAGGCATTCCTGTAATCCAAGACAGTGACTTTTTTTATTTCGTCTTGGAATTCTTCGTTTATTTCTTCAAACAGTTCCTCGAACGCTTCCCATTCTTCAACTTCAGACTGCCGCTCTTCAGGCAGTTTTGAAAGATAGCCAAATTGGAAAGAAATAGCTTGCTTCTGATTTAGCCCCTTTGGCACTGACAGACCAAAAAATTTGTAAAATTCCTTCTGCATGGCGGTTGCAGGCTTAGATTCCTTTAACACGTCGATCTCATCTTTACTAAGCCCTTCATGCTTATCGGGCGGCCAGTTCGGTGCGGAAAAGTTTTCTTCTATGGCCCGATCGAAAGAAAGCGACGGCCCGGGTGAAATCAGCTTGTTGATCCAAATGCTGACGCCAAAGCTTGGTCTTTTAGAATATCCACCACGAATTACAGCGGCAAGCTGGAATTCTGAACATTTGGCTTTATCAAGAGACGCCGCAAGCTGCGACGCAATATCTTTTGCCATATAGCCAACCTTGTTGTCGCTAATAAAAACAGCAATAGCATTTCGATCATATTTATTCTCCGGCTCGCGTCTAAGAACGGCAACAACAGGTTTTAGATATCCAGCCGGGCGCGGTTCGCCAAGGATGGCGGTAAACGTGGATTGGTAATGCGATTGACCGCTTACTATCTTCAGCGGAGCTTTCCATTTCATCCACGACTTTGAGGTTTGCCAATCTGGCGGTGTATTCGGTTCTGCAAGCGCAACCTTTGGACCCGAAAAAAGTTGCGTCAGGATTTTTGTTATCGACAAACCCATGCTCTTCTCCTCGTTTCTTCTCGTATTGTGGTCTAACATGAAGTTCAGCCGGAGCGTTAGCGATCGGCTGGAACGCCTGGTTCGGTTTTCTTGTCTTCTGGTAGATGACCAAAAGAGCTAAGCCGCAAGCCCCTGGCTAAAGCCTGGGGAGGTTCAGATAATCGAGCTTGATTAGGCTTGCTTCAGCCCGGGCAAAGCGTGAACCGAAACTCCCTGTCGTTATGTTTTCCCTTTATATTCCTGGAAACCATCCATCAAGAGCTTGAATGAAGATGGTTTGAATTTCTCGAAGCTCTCTTCGTCCACGTAAACAAAGTCGTACTCCACATCTGTTTGCACTCGGTTGATGTCTTCGCACCATTGCCGCAGCCGCGCCATCTTTAGCGGCACATCCAAATCTTCCTGCCCTTTGGTTTCGACAAGGACAACCCGCTTGTCGGACAGCTTGACCATAAAATCTGGGTAGTAGTTGGTAATGTCACCATCGGCGTTCACATAATCCAACTGGAAATGGACGGCCAGGTAGTTCTTCGCGAAAGAGACCACGTCGCTGCAATCATCAAGAAAGCGGGCGAACATCAGTTCAAAATGGCTGTCCCCAATGATGCGGTTGAAAACGCTTTTCTTCGGGACAAGGTAGCCTTGATCCTTGGCCACAAAAGGCCGGGTCTGGCGCAACTTGATCGTGTCCCGGATTTCGGCGTCACCTTTGTCCCGGACGGTCAGCGCGTTGATTGTCCTCTTGAAGGTTTCAATCAGTGTCTTGGTGGCGGCCAGTTCCGACAGGTTGCGTAATGTGTTGGGATCCTCCAGTTCTACCGGGCGGTCAAACAGCTCCTCTTGCACAAACGCCTTGACCTTGCCATACAACACGTCATAGCCGCTGACCAGGCGCAGGTCTTTCATGATGCTTTGTGCGAAGTAGCCGATGGCGCTGCGGTAGTCGGCAACGCCGGCCGTATCAAGAATCGTGGTATGCGTAATCTCGCCGGTGGCGATGTCCTTGAAGATGATCTCCCTTTGTTCTTCTTCACTGAACTGCAAGTACAACAATCGCTGATGCCCCAGTGCGGTGATGTCCAGATCGCCCAGGCTTTTGTATTCCCGGTAGACACGGGGCGTTAGCACCGGGATTTCAATGTCCAGCGCGGCGATGTCCTTCTTCTCGTTCTCCTTGTCAACTTCGACCACCAGCGGAGTTTTCGGCCCAGTACCTTCCCCCATCGCCTTGCGCTCCAGCACCACGCCTTCGGCCTTAATGGCTTCCACGAACTCCATGAAGGCATCGGTGCCGACCACGCTGACGTACTCTTCCACATCGCCGGGATACATTTTGCGCAAACCCCGGCCCAGCGTCTGTTCGGGAAGAATGTTGCTCATCGCGGAATAGGCACGCAGGCCCACGATAGTGGTGACATTCTTCACGTCCCACCCCTCTTTGAGCACCATCACCGAGATGATGGCCTTGTACGGGTTGTCCATCCCGTCAATCTCATTGGCCTGTTTGCGCAGTTTATCCAGTTCGTCCTTGGCCTTACCCGAGGCGGATTCGGAAATATCACCGTTGTTCTTGGTGTGAATGACCAGCACCGCGTCTTTCAGGTCCGGGTAATGCCTCTCCAGATACTTGGCCACGTCGTCACAGTTGCGGGTATCGTCGGTCATCACGAACAGGATCGCCTTCTTGCCCATCTTCTCGTGCTCAGCGTAGGCCTTGCGCCATTCGATCACGCCCAGATCGATATAGTCGGCGTATTTCTCGGTGTACTTCGCGCTCTGGCGCTCCTGCAATTTCGCACGGCTCGGCGCGTCGGGCAGGACGGGATGCTTGACGACGTTTTGCGAGATGGCCTCCACCAGCGGATAATCGGCCACGGTCTGCACGAAAATCGCCCCGTTGTTGTGCTTGGGCGTGGCCGTCGTGTCCACCTGCAGGGAAAGGCTCGCCCCCTTCTGCTTCAGCCGGTTGTGGATGTCTTCGATTGCTTTGAACCAGGCCATGCGTGGATCGTGAATATGGTGCGCCTCGTCATTCAACACCATCAGCTCGTCAATATCCCGGACGATCATGCCCAGGTCCACCTTGGAATCCGTGGTCGCGCCCGTGGGCCGCTTGCCCAGGAAGTAATCCATCGTGTTCTCGTCGTTGGGCGATGGTGGAATGTCGTCGCCGGCATAAACCCGGTGGATGTTGGTCAGGAAGATATTGCCTGTAGGCCGGGTGATACGAACCTCGTCTTGCCGATGCAGCGTCAGTTGAAAATCGTCACGCCAGTTGTGCCCATCAAACCCGTTGTCCGGGATCACTGGATCGTCGAAGAAAATCCGCAGTCCCTGGAAGTCCTTGTAGATACGGTCGAGTACGATGATATTGGGCGCGATCACCAGAAAGTTCCGCGCCAGTTCCGATTCCGGCTCGTAGAGCTTGTGATAAAAACTCCACGCCAGCGCCAGGCTCAAGACCTTGGTTTTGCCCGTGCCGGTGGCCATCTTCACCACGAAGCGCCGCCAGGTCTCGTCAAACATACCGGTGGAGATGGCGCCGGAACTGTCGAAGCGCATCAGGTCGAACTTGTCCTGCACGCCCACCACGTCGTAGAGGTAAATAATCGTCTCCAGCGCTTCCCGCTGGGCAAAGTAATACCGGAACTCGGCCATCGTGCCACCTGCCTGTGCCGGCGCGGCAGACAGGCCGGTTTGGGGAAGCAGGTGCGGCGTGTTGAACCACCAATTGAGCAGGCTCCGGCTGGTGTCCGCCGCGCCCACATACCCCCCGTCCCGGAACTCCTTCACCTTGCGGCGCAGCACCGGCACCAGCGGCGGCATGAGTTTGTCCATACTGGATTCCCGCAGC
>QLUN01000087.1 GCA_018725455.1 Chloroflexota bacterium | reverse complement strand
CCACCAGACCCAACAATCACATCGGCTCACCTGTCACCCAGCACCGCTGCGGCCGGAGAGACGATCACCATTACATACAACGTGGCAAATCCAGGACCCACAAGGACGGTTTTGCTGGGGGCCAGCATCCAGTTGCCCGGGAGATCGCCTCTGAGTGATGCGGCCAATGATCGCCAGGTCACCATCGTTTCAGGTTCCAGCACTGTCCAGCGTTCGTTTGTAATACCGGCAGCTGCACCCCCAGGCAGCTATAACCTGCTTGTCTCTCTGGTGGAGGATCTCAACAACAACCGCAGGATAGATGCTGGGGATCGGAACCTAGCTTTAAGGACCTTCACCGGGGCACTACAGGTCACCCCGCCGGCACCGCCACCTGTTTACTTTGACTTTAGCCTCTCAGTCAATCCCACTTCCGGCAAAATAGCTCGAGGGGAAACAGTCTCCACTACGGTCACCACCACCCTCACCAGTGGCACTACTCAGCCTGTATCCTTCTCGGTTACAGGATTACCCTCTGGCGTTAGTGTAAATGCCCTATCTTCTGGCAGTCCTACGATCAGCAGAGGCTTAGCATTTACCGCTGCTTCCAATGCTGTCTTAGGAATCCATACAATCACAATCACGGCAACTGGAGGCGGCATAACACGAACAGCTACCTATACTTTGACAGTGCTTTGTCATGATGAAGAAATCCATATATTTGAGATTGAGCCGGGTCAAGGCATAGCTGGCGATGTAGTGACTATAAAAGGAGCGAACTTTGCCAAACTGCCCCTATATGCAGAAGTAATGTTTGGAGGGCAAAGGGTTGAAATTCTCTCGCGTGATACAAAGACGCTCCCCAACAAGATAGTTGTCGAAGTTCCTGTGCTGGACCTCCGATGGCAGCGGGACAAGGCTGTTGACGTTTACTTGGCTTATGGTTTCCCAATCCTATATGTGCTGATCAGCAATAAAGTGAAATTTACCTATAAGGAACCGGTTCTAACAGATATTTCGCCCTCACGTACTATGCCAAATAGGCAAGTAATATTAACTGGCGACTATTTTGGAGATGGGGAGCGCGGAGGCCTTTACTTCGTCAAGTTTGGTGCTGAAAGGTTCTATGCTCCCAGTGAAAAGGTCTGCTGGAGTAACAACCGAATAGGGATGAACGCTCCGCGTTCTCTTGGTCTGGGTGGAACCGACGTGGCCCGGGCGGTAGAAGCTCTATGGGCGCTCACAGCCATAGGGAAGAGCGTGGGATGGGGTCTTGTTGAGACTGTAGCACCGGAGCTAGTTGATTGGGCAATGCCTCCTCATTTGAGACAACCAGTGCCAGTGAGTGACGACGACGAAGCTTGGTTGCTATGGGTCAGGAGCTTCATAGCAGAAATATTACCCGCATTTGATATTACCTTGGCCGGCGACCTTACAGTGAAGGTGACAGTTACTACTCCGGTCGGAAAAAGTGAACCCCGCTATTTTACCTTCACGAGAGAGTGGGTGCCAATTAACGGTGATCTTTATTGGACGGCGCCTCCACCGGACATAATGTTATTCGGTCATAGCCCGGCTGAGTTCCGCGTTTATGACTCGCAGGGAAGGGTTACGGGCCTAGTGGAAGGGGAGTTAAAAGAGGAGATTCCACACTCCCTTAGTGTGAGAAACGCCATTTTTATATTTGATGCCACGGATTCCTATCGCTTTGAGGTGGTCGGAACTGATGAAGGTAGCTATGGGATAGATGTCATTTCTGTTGGAGAGGATGTAACCATTGTTGGGGTTACCGAAGTTCCTACATCTAAGCGCGTAGTGCACCGATACACCATTAACTGGGATGCATTGCGCAGGGGTGAACCAAGCATCAGCGTGCAGATAGACTCCGATGGTGACAAGATATTTGAGCAGACCAAGATACTCCAGCCACCAATCGCATCTTTTGCATACTCCCCGGAGGAGATGATTGTAGATCAGCCCATCACCTTCGATGCGTCTGGCTCGTCTGACCCTGATGGCGAGATAATGTCCTATGAATGGCATTTCGGGGATGGAACCACGGGAACAGGGAAGGTAGTTGAACATATCTTCACACTTGCTGGAAATTATACCGTAACACTGACCATAGCAGACAATGACGGGGTGGTAAACAGTTTCTCAAAAATAGTCGAGGTGGTCTTGCCCCAGGCACCAGACATTGGTGAAAGACTACTTGATATTGGTCAAAGACTACTTCGCATTGGTGAAAGACTACTTGCTCAGTTTATTCAGCTTGTTCAGTTGAACCCGTGGATTGCAGCCGGAATTGCAGCACTAGGACTGCTCATCTTGCTGATAAAAAGATGGGCTGCCTGAGGGCGATAGATACGAGGAGGTGCATCGTGTAAAAGTATATCTGATCAGAGCAAGGAAAATCCCTGTTTTAAGGAGGTGAACCATGAGGAAGTATATGTGGAGGATTGGTGGGGCTTTGCTAGTCGTGGCGGTGATCGTTGCCGCGGCCCCGGTCTTTCTGCCACCGGGTTCTGAGGCGGGGGGTGGGGAGCCGCTTGGCGCCGGGGCGGGGAGAAGGCCGGGGCTGATTTCCTTAGCCGCTCCGGCATTTGCTGCCGGAACAGCGGGGGCGAATTTCCTTGAGGAGGAGGCGGGAATCTCGGCCTTTACCAATGTGGGCCGGGAGATTGATCTGGTCAGGGCAAGGAGAGCGTTCAGAACGATAGATCGCGAGACGGATGAATACATTATCGGCTCAGTCGGAGTGCCTGGACTTCCGGAAGCCGACGATGTGCACGTCTTTGTTCACCGGGATGGCTGGGTGGTAGCCTATTACGGCCGGGAGAGACCAACAGCCTGGATAATTGATTGGCGAAATTTGGACACCACCAAACTGGAAGCGGCACTGATGCAGGTGACTACGGCTGCTGGAGTGAGTATTGGGGATGTAAACTACTACGACTTCAGACACCCCGAGGCTGAAAAGATGATGATCATCATTGACCCTGACAGCTTTAACCTCAAGATACCCGGGGCCTTTACTGTCTTTGAGAGGTCATACTCCTTCTGGGCAACTTCGCGTTATAGTACGAGTACCGGGAGGCCTGGTGGTTCGCTTACTGTTGATGGGAGGGATATTGTATGGAGTACAGGCGGGATAGAAACCGGAACGCTTACCGCCGCCCAGTTAAGACAAGGTGTTTTCCAGACTGTAGGAGTTAGATACGGTTGGACAGGTAATCGCGCTTGTGGGATTGCCATCGTCCTGATCTATAGACAGGGATGAAGGTCGGTCTTTGTTCCAACCTCTGGAGTGATGGAGAAGGTATGATTGCCATCTCTGGCATGGGCTACCGACGGGAGGTGGACCTTTGTTCAGGATAAAGATGAACCAGTCTAGACCGCCCTGGAGAATATTGACCGTCTTGATTCTGGCCGCGTTGGTGCTGGCCGCATCGGCATATCTGGCGGCGAATTCCAAGGTGCTTGCCGCAAGCGACCCTGAGATTATCGTGGAAGAGGCCGACAGCGTGCAAGAATTTGACCTTGTGCAGCCTGAGGAGACCCTGCTGAACCTCGCAGATGAGGTAATGCCCCGCATTACCATCCAGCATGCCGCTCGGATCATCCACCATAACCTTATTCAAGTCCCGGCCGAGGTTTCTATCCTCGCTGATAGGGTGGCGCCCCGGGTGATAGTCCAGCATGCCGCTCGGATCATCCACCATAACCTTATTCAAGTCCCGGCCGAGGTTTCTATCCTCGCTGATAGGGTGGCGCCCCGGGTGATAGTCCAGCATGCCGCTCGGATCATCCACCATAACCTTATTCAAATCCCCATGCCTCAATTTGCCATTAACGCGATCGCCGAGGCAAGGGGGGCAATCAAAGGGGGGAGCGCTGAAGGGCTCGATATGGCTGAAGCGGAGACTCTACTTTCGCGGGCCGAGAGGGCGCTTGCAGCAGGGGATTTTGGAGAAGCCATAAGCCTTGCCAGGCAGACAGAGACTAAGGTAGAAGGGATTAAAGGGGATGCTGAAGCAGCGATTGAAGAGATCGCCGAGGCAAGGGGGGCAATCGAAGCGGGGATAGCCGAAGGGCTCGATATGGCTGAAGCGGAGACTCTACTTTCGCGGGCCGAGAGGGCGCTTGCAGCAGGGGATTTTGGAGAAGCCATAAGCCTTGCCAGGCAGACAGAGACTAAGGTAGAAGGGATTAAAGGGGATGCTGAAGCAGCGATTGAAGAGATCGCCGAGGCAAGGGGGGCAATCGAAGCGGGGATAGCCGAAGGGCTCGATATGGCTGAAGCGGAGACTCTACTTTCGCGGGCCGAGAGGGCGCTTGCAGCAGGGGATTTTGGAGAAGCCATAAGCCTTGCCAGGCAGACAGAGACTAAGGTAGAAGGGATTAGAAGGGCAGCGACACTAGATCAGATCGACCAGGCAAAGGAGGCAATCGCAACAGGCAGAGCAGCAGGGCTCGATATGGCTGAGGCTGAGGATCTCCTTCGGCAGGCTGAGGGGGCATTTCAGGCAGGGGATCATCGAAGAGCCAGGGGCCTTGCCGAACAGGCAAAGGTTACCGCACAAGAAGTTAAAGGAGAAGCTCAGGCAGCGCTTGATGCGATCGACGAGGCAAGGGATGCAATCGAAGAGGGGATAGCCAAGC
>QLUN01000086.1 GCA_018725455.1 Chloroflexota bacterium | reverse complement strand
GACCGCAGGGGAGCTACGCCTGTGATTCGGATAATGCGCCTCGGAATCGCCCCCAAGGGCGATTACGGGGGGCGAAAAGGCATAAAAAAAGGCTCTGTTCGCGTAGCGTGTTGTTGATGGCTTAAAAATGGTATAATTATCCGTCACTCAAAAGTTGAGCCGGGGTGAGCAAATGCGGCAATCGCGCGTTGAAAAGATCCTTCCTTCCATCGGCAATATGACTGCGGAAGAATGCTCCCAACTCAAACAAGCATTGAAAGCACGGGAGAGCCAGGTCGAGGGCTCTGTCGTGTTGCAAAAGCGTTCAGAGAACATCGCCGGCTGTCCGCATTGCGGTAGCGCTTCATTCAAGAAATGGGGACGCTACAAGGGCAATCAGCGCTTTCGTTGCGAAGATTGCGCCAAGACCTTTTCCCCGATCACTGGAACGCCATTGGCTGGATTGCGTCATGGCGAAAAACACATTGCCAATGCGAAATACATGGTCGCAGGCATGACTGTGCGGAAGACAGCCGAAGCGTTGGACGTCAGCGTTGCTACCGCGTTTCGCTGGCGGCATCGGTTCCTGGAAGCCATGAGCGAAATGAACCCGGTTGAGTTGTCCGGCATCGTGGAAGCCGATGAAACATTCTTTCGGGAGAGCTTTAAGGGCAGGAAGAAGGACATGCCGCGCAAGTCCAAGAGTCGGGGCGAACCTGCGAGCCAGCGCGGTTTATCCCGTGAGCAGATCCCCGTTCTGGTGGCTCGTGATCGCTCCACCGGCAAGACCTTGACCCAAGTGTTGCCCTCACGCACTGCGCGGGATATCGGCGTTGTGCTGGTGCCTGCGCTGGCTGCTGATGCGGTGCTCTGTTCTGACAACGCTAGTGCATACCGCACGCTTGCCAAGGCTGCTGGCATCGAACTGCGTTGCGTGCCCGCCAACCCCAAGAAGAAGGGCAAGGGCGAGGTCTACCACATCCAAAATGTCAACGCTTACGACAGTCGCTTGAAGGGCTGGATGTTCCGGTTCCGTGGCGTGGCCACCAAGAACCTGCCGAACTACCTGGGCTGGCATCGCTACCTCGATGTGCCGAAATCGCGGCCTACGCCGAAGAAGTTCTTGACCGGAGCACTGGGCGACTAACCTGGCCAGTTTTAGGGTAGAAAAGGAGAGTTAACTATCCGGAGTCCTCAATGGCTGCAAAACCTGTTGTCCCACCAGTAGCCGATCCGGCAGTTGTCTTACAAGCCTTTAAGGCGATTGATCGCAAGAGGCGGAAGCTTTGGCAGGGTGAAGAAGAAGTCCGCGTCGCCTGGATTAGCGCTTTGGAGCAGGCTAACGGCCTTGATTTCGAAGCAGAACGGCAAAGACGCGACAGCAGCTACAACAATGTCGTAATTGAGTTCAAAGGACCTAGGCTATTTAAGGGCAGCGACAAGAACGCCAAGTTTATCGAAGCAACGGATAAACGCCTGTTGCCCTACATCAAGTCGTTAGCCGAGCAACAAGGTCTCCCCCAGGCGGACTTCATTGGCATCGCCATTGATGGTGAGCATCTTTGCTTCACCCAGGTGCGGGAAGGAGCTATTCACTCCGGCCACCTCCTTCCGTTCTCGGTTGAATTCTTTGGCTTGGCCGTAAATGCCTGCCTCGATAGCACCAGGCCGGCGGTCGAATCTACAAACCTCATCAGGGACTTTGGCCACGGCTCGCAGTTTGCGACCGGCGTGATGCAGGTGTTCTCTGACGCGCTCTCCGCGGCATTGAATGATCCTGATAGCTCGAAGATCAAGATGCTTTACGAGGAGTGGAAGAGCTTATACGGCTAGGTGGCAGACCTTACAGCGGATCAAAAGGGGGCCATCGACAAGGTGCTCAATTTCGCATGGAGCGGCCCCACAGAGCAAAGCTTGTCCGGGCGTCTATTCGTGATTCATTCCTACAACTCGCTGTTGATCAAATTGCTTGCTGCGGAGATTGTGTCTGCACACAACTTGACTGAGGAGAAAGCTCCGGCAGAAGCAATGTGCGCGCTGCTTACACCAGACCAGTTGCTCCAAAAGCTCGAAACAGATATCGAGGGTGGACGTCTTTTCAGTGCGTCCAAAATCAACGGGTTCGTTGAGGAAGCAATTTTCAGTTGGTATCTGGAAGCGGGCAAGGATAAGCGCTATCAAGCGGATCTTGTGCAGTCTCTCAAAGCCTTGCTGGGCAAGTTGGCCTTGTATCGCACCGATCATCTAGACCGCCAGCGCGACACGCTACGCGACTTCTATCAAGACTTGGTGCCGGAAACCCTGCGCAAAACCCTGGGCGAGTTCTACACCCCTGATTGGCTTGTTGACTTCACCGTTGATCAAGTCAAAGAAGGGCCTTGGCTAGGCAAGCGCTATCTTGATCCCACCTGCGGGTCAGGAGCCTTCCTCATTGCCGTGTTGAGGCACAAGAAAAAGGAAGCGAGGGCCAACGGGCTTGGCGCAGAGGAAACCATTGAGGCGCTATGTAGTGAGGTGTGGGGTTTCGACCTCAACCCGCTGGCCGTCCAGACTGCACGCGTCAATTTCCTGATGGGGATTGCGGATCTACTGAAGGAAGCGCCAGGCACCACGATTGAGATCCCAGTGTTGCTCGCGGACGCCATCTATTCGCCGGCACCCTATCCTGTTGACGGTCAAAAGGTCGTTCACTACAAGATTGGCAGTAGCAATGCGGACTTGAATATCAAGCTCCCGGCTCCGTTGGCGTTCAATCGTGAACGCCTGGATGCTGTTCTTGAAGTCATGGGTGAGCAAGTTGAGCTAGACCAAGAGTTTCACACCGTCCAGGCCTTGCTGCTGTCATCCGGCTTTGTCTCACAAGAGGAAGGAAAAGAGTGGGCGCTTCCGCTGCATGAAACCTATGATCAAGTGCTCAACCTCCATCGCAAGAACTGGAATGGAATTTGGTTTCGGATTGTCCGCAACTTCTTCTGGTCTGCCACTGCAGGGAAATTCGACGCAATTATAGGCAATCCGCCATGGGTGCGCTGGTCCAGTCTTCCGGAGGCCTATCGTAATCGCGTCAAGGATGTTTGTAATGGCTACGATATCTTCTCCAAGACCAAGCATCACGGCGGCAACGAGTTAGATATTTCCGCAATGATCACCTACACCACGGGCGACAAGTGGTTGAAGGAAGGCGGCAAGCTGGCGTTTGTGATCACACAGTCCGTTTTCCAAAATCCGCCATCTTCCGGATTTCGTAATTTCCGCATCAATGACAGCGGCAACCTCGTGCCCATTAGCGTCGATGACATGAATGCCTTGAAGCCGTTTCCAGATGCTTCCAACAAGACTGCGGTTGCCGTATTCGAGAAGACGACGCGGGCGCCCGAATATCCTGTTCCATATCGCCTTTGGGATGCGAAAGAAAAGAAAGAGCTAGACAAGCACGGGCGCAAGAAACGTGAAAGCCGATCAATCAATCCTGCGTTGTCGCTTGAAAAGGTCATGAGCCTGACAGTTCGCATTGCTATGGATGCGGACCCCATTTCAGGCGGCGGCTCGCCGTGGGCAATCTTGCCATCCGGGAGATTTGCCGTATTGCAGCCGATGGCGCAGGTCGAAGAGACGACTTGGGTTGAAGGTCGCAAGGGCATCACTGTTGACCTCAACGGCATCTACTTTGTCAAGGTGCTAGACGAGAATAAGGCTGACAAACTTGTCCAGATCGAATCCCGGTCCGAAGCTGGCAGGACTGATATTGGACCAGCTCGCAAGGCTTGGATTGAGCCCAACTGGCTCTATCCCCTGATCAAGGGTGCCGCTGACTTCCAGCCGTGCTACTTGAATCCCGCCGATGAACTATTTGCCATCGTCCCCAACAAGGGGATCAAAAAGGCAGACTTTGAGAAGGCGGCGGTTGAGTTCCAGACTTTGAAGAACACTAGGGCCTATCTCAATCACTTCAACAAGAAGAGCAATGAGCTACTGGAACAGCGATCCACATACCGAGGACGAATGTCGGCAATGGGCGCTCCGTATTACGCCATTTACAATGTTGGCGAATTTTCCTTCAAGCCATTGAAGGTTATCTGGGCGGAAATGTCTGGGAAGTTCAGCGCCGCCGTTGCGGGTAGCGCCAATGTCCCATTGATTGGCAAACGCCCCTATGTTCCGGATCACAAGATTTTCTTTGTAGCGCTGGATAACAAAGCCGAAGCTCACTATCTGTGCGGCATCCTCAACTCGACAACGGTTGCGGAATTTGTTGAGAGCCACAACGTGGCCATCCAGGTAGGCAACATCTTCAAACACATGCGCTTGCCTCGCTTTGACCAAACAGATCAGGATCATTTGGACCTTGCCGATAAGGTAGAAGCCGCTCATAAGGAAGCTGACGCTACAAAGCGCGGGGTGCTTGTCGATGAGATCCGTGAGAACGCAGATGCTCTGATGGAAACCTGGCTCATTAGCCTTCGTCAGCCGCTAGCTGTAAAGCCAAGAAAGGCAATTAAAAGCTAGATCACGCGATCTAACTGGCTGAGATTAAAAGGGTCCTTAATCGGGCCCTTTTCCTTGTTTTGGCTACCCCACCAACACGCAGCGCGAACAGAGCCTAAAAAAATGGGTAAGTGCAAAAAGTGGTTGGAAAAGCGTCGGAGATCAGCCCAGCTCTCCTGAGTC
>QLUN01000085.1 GCA_018725455.1 Chloroflexota bacterium | reverse complement strand
GCGGTATCCTCGTCAAACGCTCGGAAGAATCATCCCTCACCTCTAACTTTACCGCTATTCTTCTCAAGACGCAACCTAAAGTTGGGTTACCTACTTAAATGATTTGACACGGAGGTTTACGCCAATATTACTGGCTACATTTTGCATCTCACTCAGCTTCATATTAGCTACAAGATCCAGGGGGAACCTCGGTCTGATGATGTGGCCAGAAACAACGCATTCGGTGGCAGCTGTGGCTATAGCTAATCCCTTCGTGCACGGGGAATCGTAGAGTGCCCCTTCCTCAGGTTATCCTCGTCCAGGAGACTATAGCCAGGGATTACGATTCCCTCGAGGAGTAGAGTCGACGTGCCTGGCGCAAAAGCAACAGCACTGCTATCCAGGCTGCGGCCATCAACCCCAGCATTTCCCAGAAGGCAAGGAGGAAGTGGGCCAGATGAAACAAGAGGGCCACTGCCAGACCTCCCAGGGCTATGGCCCCAGACCGAATCGCCTGACCCCTGACCAGATGCCATCGATGAGGGATTTCTCCTGCGCGGGCCATCCGCGTCTCCAGCAAAGCGAAGTCCCAAGCCCAAAGAGCAAGCACCATCCCCACCAGAGCAAGGAGCACATCGCCTTCCCAAGCAACCAGCCCTGCCAAAACGAATAAGAGGAAAACGGGGATGGTAACAAGGACTGGGCGGCGGCCAGCTAGGGCAAGGCCGAACCCCAAGGGGAGAAAGCAGGCGGCCCACCAGGGGGAGGCGTGCATCAAGGGAGACCACAGACATAAGAATCCGACTAAGTATCCTCCGGCAGCCAGTGCCCAGCTCACTTCACCCTCCCGTACATCGCTTTCAGTTGTGGGGCCAGGGGATGGCGCACGTCCCAACCCAGCCAGCGCACCGTGGCAGCCGAGAGTCGCCTGAGCATGGCGCTGCGCTCTATCGAGAGGATCCGTTTGGCCAGGTGAACCTCAGGGGTATCCTGAAGACCCTCACTCTCAAAGGTCAACGGGCTGGGGATGATGACCAACACCTTGTATCCGCTGAACTGAAGCAGGCAGAGAATCTCCTCATCCCCCGGGAGGAGGGGGGAAACCAGGATGAGTTGTGATCCCCGGGGGAAGAGTCTGGTGGGGAGGTAGCGGAGCTGTTCGAAAACTAGGGTGGTGCCGGTGTCTGCCCGCGCCAGCGCCTGCATGATACACCCGTCGTGACGGCGACCGTAACCGGGCATCACCCAGTCCAGGTAGGTCCCGTAGATGAGGAGTCCCACGCGGTTCCCATTCTGCAAAAAGTAATGGCAGAGAGCAGCGGCGGCCCGGACGGAGTAATCGAACAGGGAATTCTCTCCTCGGTATCGGTTGGCCCGCTCGCGGGCATCCAGGACCACAGTAACGTGGGAAGCCCGCTCCTCCTCGTATTCGTTTACCACCAATCGACCAAGCCGAGCATATGCCTTCCAGTCCAGCCGTCGCAGGTTGTCTCCAGGAACATACTCCCGAGTGCCGAAGAACTCGATGCCCTCACCTGCCCGGCGGGCCCGGACGGTACCGGAATAGATCAGGGTGCGAGAAGGCCGGATCTCAATCCGTGATAGCTCCTCGTAACGCGGAAGCACAGTGAGAGGCGCTGGGCAAGGCACTTCCTCTTCCCACACTACGTAGCCTAAGAGATCCCCGACGCGCACCCGAACCGTGGAAAGAGGATAGAGTCCCCGTCGGGCACGGACGGTGTAGGTCAGAGTGAGGCCCTTTTCGTGGCTCAGCGGACCCAAAATACGGAAGAAGCCATCCTCAAGGGTCAATCCCGCTGGCGGAGCGTCATCCACCTCTACCAGCTCCAGCACCCGGCCCCGGTTCTCCAACTCCACCTGCACCTCGACCATATCCCCTTCCCGGATCAATGACCGGGAGAGGGTTTTGGCAACCACGAACTGCGGGCGACGATCATTGGAAGCAAGCGCTATGCCCACGGTGAGGTGGAGCGCCACCGGGATGGCTAACAGCAAAAGCTCCCCTCGCCGGGCCGATAGCCCGATAACCAGGAGTCCTATAAGCAATAGAGATAATGTGGCAGTCTTGCGCTGTCCTTCCATCAGACTACCTGGGGGACTGCTACCTTGGGGACTGGGAGACGGTACAAAAGTTCGCTTACCACGTCCTGGGCCCGCACTTTACTAGCCCAGAGGTCTGGACTGAGGATGAGGCGATGGGCCAGGGCGGGGACGGCCACCTCCTTAATGTCATCGGGGATTACAAAGTCGCGGCCGGCAAGGGCTGCCCGGGCCCGCGATAGCTTAAGCAGGGCTAACGAACCCCGAGGGCTGGCGCCCACAGCCAACGATTTGTGGTGGCGAGTCTCATCGACCAGGGAGGTGATGTACGCCAGGATGTCCGGGTCCACGAACACCTCCTCCAGGGCAGCCCGCATGGCCAACACCTTCTCGGTATCCGTCACCGCCGCCAGGAGCACCTCGTCTTCCTTACGGTCGATACGGCGCTGAAGGATATTCACTTCCTCTCCCGGGGTGGGGTAGCCGATGGAGAGGCGCATGATGAACCGGTCCACCTGGGCCTCCGGAAGGGGGAAGGTTCCCTCATACTCGATGGGGTTCTGGGTGGCAATGACGTTGAAGGGCTGGGGCAACGGTAAGGTCTCGCCTTCCAGGGTTACCTGAAACTCCTGCATCGCCTCCAGGAGAGCCGACTGGGTCTTGGGAGTAGCGCGGTTGATCTCGTCTGCCAGGATAAGCTGGGTGAAGATCGGCCCCCGGCGGAGCACGAACTCCCCCGTCTCCTGCCGAAAGATGTAGGTGCCCAGGATATCGGTGGGGAGGAGGTCCGGGGTAAACTGGATCCGCTTGAACGAGAGGCCCAACGCCTGAGCGAAGCACCTGGCAATCAAGGTCTTAGCCAGGCCAGGGAAGTCCTCGAGTAGTATGTGTCCACCAGCGAGGATCCCCGTCAGAATCAGACGAAGCACCTCCGTCTTGCCAACGATGACTCGTTCCACCTGAGAGAGGAGTGCTTCTCCCTTGTCAGCTACCTTCGCTATCGTCATTGATACCCCCTCTGTCATAATGTTCCAGGAAGCTCACAGCGCGCTCGAAATCCTGAAGATATTCATTTGCGGGGCACAGCGTTTGCTGGGGGAAGAGAACCCCATGGATCCGATGATCCGCGGGCCACTTTCCCTGGTGCATAAGTTGCCAGGCCTCCTGTGAAGAGATGCGTCGGCGACGAACTAGAAGGTTCACAGCCATCTCTGCCAGGTGACGCCCAATCCTATTCCGCACCACCCTGGAGGTCCCCGCATCCTGGATAAGATGAGCCATGGGGCCTACTACCCCCTCACTCTCACGGGAAAAAGCCGGTGCTTCTCCTCCTTGGTGACGGCGAGCGGCCAATGTCCCTCGAGCCCACAAGGCCAGCCCTGCCCCCAAGATTACCACCACGGCCCATACTACTATCTCGGGGAGGCCATCAATGAACCAGTGTATCAAGAGCAGAGCCCTGAGGGGTGCCTCCAGAACATCTCGCAACCCAAAGACAAGTAGCCCGGCCAAACCCAGGGATAAGAGAAGGAAAGAAAGCCACCATGAAAAGCGCCGTTTACGTTTCTCCATAGGCACGTTCAATAGCAGAAAGAGCGATCAATGCCTCCTCACGTCGTGGCTCGGCCGCCTTACCGCCGTAGCGGACCTCCTCAAAAAGGTACGTCAAACGCTCGATCGCTCCATCGGAGAACCCTCGCCCCCGGAGCAGCCCGGTGAACTCCCGCGGGGTCAGGGAGTGGCTATCACGCACCGTCGTCTGGCGGGAGAGGATCTCCACCATGCGCACCCAGCAGCACGTGACGACATTAGCGATGGGCAGCCCCTGGCGAAGTTCCTCGGCTGCCCGGGAAGCGGCCTGGGAAACCTCCTTCTCCCATAGGTGCCGGGTTGTTTTGCCTCTCCGCCAGCGTAGAATCAAGTAGGCGAGCAGTATCCCCACTGCCCCAGCGGTGGAGTAGATGGCCCAGCCAGGGACCTCCTCCGGTGGGGGCATCACCTCGACCACCTCTTGTGGGGGCACTTCCACACCAGGAAAGATAGGCATCGGGACCTCCCGGCTGACTGGGATTTCCTCCTCGATGGGTTCCTCTTCTTCGGCGACGTACATGTAGTGCAACACGGTGCCCACTATGCCGATAAGGGCCATAAGAACGAGCCCCGCCAGTATCCGCTGCCGAGCTTCCCGGAAGAGAATAAAGGAGACGGCGGCGCAGACAATTATGGTAACGACTGTGATGCGCAAAAACCAGTAGAACCAGTACATGTCGAAGAGAGCTGCGGGACCGCCAGGGGCTCCGATTTCTCGCTCTATTATTGGCAGAGGTCTGCCCGGGCAGAGCGCCAATTCCTCCATCCCGGCGGCGAGAATCCCGAGAAGCAGGATAATCCCCACTCCCACAGATATGATAAGCCATCCTCTTTTCATCTCCGACCTCATCACCGGGCCGAATTACACAGGCCGACCATTCTCTCCTGCTCGGCCGACCCTAGGCAGAGCCGGTTCAAAAAATCATCTCTAACCCCGGCACACTCTTATTGCACCTCTAGTGCATTAACTAACCCATCTAACGATTCGTATGGATTGTACCAACAATCGGCCGGCTTGCTTGTAAGGCTTTCAGCTTTAGCTCGGCAGTCAAAGCACGCATAACGATATTCGCAATCCTGACAGGTTTCGATCTTGTCTTTGGTTAG
>QLUN01000084.1 GCA_018725455.1 Chloroflexota bacterium | reverse complement strand
ACGTTAGGCCTCGCTCTGGCTTCTGCGGCTCCACTTCCTCGGGCTCCGGCAAGGCTACCCGGTTGCTGGCCTGCTGCTTGGCCTTCGTGGAACGTTCGGGCACACAGCGCTTGCTTTCCTCTGCGCTTGCTTTCCTGCAAGGCTCCAGCCATAATCTCCGGCAACGCCGCAGCGCTCCAAGGCCACAGCACCCTTCACTCCAGCGCCTAACCTGCGGTTCAACTCGGACGTGCCTTCGGCCCGCCGGTTAACCTCAACGTTAGGCCTCGCTCTGGCTCCTGCCGTTCCACTTCCTCGGGCTCCGGCGACGCTGCCCGGCTGCTGGCCTTCTCCTCGGCCTTCGTGGAACAGAACTAGCACACAGCGCTTGCTTTCCACCACGCTTGCTTTCCTGCAAGGCCCCTGCCATAATCTCCGGCAACGCCGCAGCGTTCCCAAGGCCGCAGCACCCTTCATGCCAGCGCCTAACCTGCGGTTCAACTCGGACGTGCCTTCGGCCCGCCGGTTAACCTCAACGTTAGGCCTTGGCTGGGTTTCTCAGCTCCACCGCCTCGGGCTTCGGTGACGCTACTCGGCTTCCGTACTCCACGCCCTCGCGCTCCGGCTGCGCTTCTCGATTGCTGGCCTGCTGCTCCCCGGTCTCTGTCCACCGCCCGGCACATCAAGCTTGCTTTCCTGCAAGGCCACGGCGAAACATGCAGCTTGCCATCCTGCCCAGCCTCGGCCATAATCTCCGGCAACGCCGCAGCGTTCCAAGGCCGCAGCACCCTTCCCCACAGCGCCTAACCTGCGGTTCAACTCGGACGTGCCTTCGGCCCGCCGGTTAACCTCAACGTTAGGCCTCGCTCTGGCTTCTGCCGTTCCACCTCCGCGTGCTCCGGCGACGCTGCCTAGTTGCTGGCCTGCTGCTCCTCGGCCTGCCCAGCGCCCTGCAATGCCACAGCGCAGTCTTGCTTTCCTGCAAGGCCCCAGCCATAATCTCCGGCAACGCCGCAGCGTTCCAAGGCCCCAGCACCCTTCACGCCAGCGCCTAACCTGCGGTTCAACTCGGACGTGCCTTCGGCCCGCCGGTTAACCTCAACGTTAGACCTCAGGAGACATGCAGTGTTGGTCGTCAAGATTTTGTCCTTTGTTGCATTCATTGCTTCGATAGCGTGGTGTATCAAGTCGCCAGATTACGAGCCTGTGATTGCGATAGTCACCTCGCTGATCGCGCTCATAGCTTCCTGGCGCGCGAGCAAGAAGGGGCACTCAGCCGACCAACACCAAGTCGTAGGCGAGAACGGGCTTGGGATACAAGCCGGCGGTGACGTCACGACAGGGGGCATTAAACAGGGAGGACGTGATGCTAGATAAGAAGCAGGATCAAGCTGTCGGCGACGGCGCATCTGCTCTCCAAGCGGGAGGAGATATCACCATCATCAATGCTGGCATCACCGTCTCGGAAGCGAGAGCGATTGCGTTGGATGTAGCAAAGGCGACCTTCTTTGAACTTTCCGGAGTCGCCAGAGACACAGCAGCTTCACGCGTCGAAGAAATAACGAATCAAGTAATCGAAAGGTTGGAAAAGGAGTACCCAGTCGGACTGCAGAAGGCACAAGACCCAGATTTCCAGTACTCGTTGCTTACGGTGCAAAAAGAGTTCGCCCGGAACGGAGACGCAGACTTAGGAAGCTTGCTTGTTGATCTGCTCGTGGATCGGAGTAAGCAAGACCAACGCGACATCTTGCAGATCGTTCTCAACGAATCTCTTGCAACAGCGCCAAAGCTCACGAACAGTCAACTTGCTGCTCTAGCACTCATTTTTCTGTTTAGGTACACACAGAACGCCTCAGTCGGGAATCACGACCTCTTTGGCAACTACCTTGATCGTTACGTATTACCGTTCGCCGACAAGCTGCCCAAGAGTGCAGCCAGCTATCAACATCTTGAGTTCGCTGGCTGCGGCACTGTTCTCGTCGGCCAGCCTCTTGAAGAGCAACTTGGGAATACGTATCAAGGTCTGTTCCTTAACGGATTTAGCAGCGAGGAGATCGTGTCTCGGAACCTATCCATAGGTCTAGATCCGAACTTTTTTGTTCCATGCCTCAATGATTCGACAAAACTGCAGGTGAAGGTCCTAAACAAGGAGGCTCTTAAAAAGCAGATTGAAGACAAGACTTTGTCTGCAGAGGATGGCGCGAAGCTTCATAGATTGTTTGATGAGCGCAAGATGGCATCTGCCCAAATCAAGGCAAAGATCATCGAGGTACGAGGGTTTATGACGCAAGTGTTCGACGCTTGGACTGAATCTATGCAGAGCTTCACACTTACAAGCGTCGGAATGGCGATCGGTCACGCAAACATAAAGCGATTCACTGGTGAGTTCGCCAAGTTGGAGATATGGATCAACTGAGGTCTAACCCTTCCATCGAGAGGACGCCACAAGGGCTGCGCCCTTGCGTCGCCTCTCATGTTAAACGTTAGGCCTCGCTCTGGCTTCTGCGGCTCCACTCCCTCGGGCTCCGGCGACGCTGCCCGGTTGCTGGCCTGTTGCTCCTCGGTCTGCCCACTGCCCTGCAATGCCACAGCGCTTGCTTTCCTGCAAGGCTCCAGCCATAATCTCCGGCAACGCCGCAGCGTTCCAAGGCAGCAGCACCCTTCACACCATTGCCTAACCTGCGGTTCAACTCGGACGTGCCTTCGGCCCGCCGGTTAACCTCAACGTTAGGCATCAGAATGCGCCCGCAGGGCGCTCCAGCAGAAGAGTGCGCTTGGCATGCAGCTCACCGTGTGTCGGCCACGGGCAGGTTAGCGTGTAAACTGTCGGGGTTACGCCCTGTGGCCGTCTATGAATCGCTGGCCTTGGCCCAACTACAAGATGCCGTCAATCGGCAGGAGACCGCTGGATGAGTGAACGTGATGACCTGCTCGTCTCTGTCGCCAACGAGATCAAGACCTACCGCAACGGGGATCTTCTCGAACCTTCGCCGAGCCACGTTGACCGTTGGCTTCAGCAGTTCACGCCTGCTCAGCAACTGCCCTTCCTTCGCGAGTTTGATCACGTCATCAAGCAGACCTTCTTCACCCAAAAGAACGTGAAGGACTTCCTCCGCGCGCTTGTGAAAAACACACAGTTGGCCGGTGAAAACCCTACCGCGTATTGGTCATCCGCGAACTTCCTGAACATCCAGCAGAACGGGCAGAGCCAAAAGGAGATGCTGAAGCTCTTCTCGAAGTGCCTTGAGGATGAATGTGGCCTCGACTTAGCTCGCAGCGGTCGGGCTGGCGGCGATTTCATATACCTCGACGACGTGATGTTCAGCGGTAACCGCGTCGGCAACGATCTTGAGCAATGGATTGCAAACAAGGCGCCCAATGAGGCCTCCGTGCACGTCATTGTTGCGGCCCTGCACTCTGGCGGGTCGTATCTGGTCAACAAGAGGCTGAAGAGCGTAGTCGAGCAGTCGGGGAAGAAGATCGCCGTCAAGTATTGGCGCGCCCTGGAGATTGAGAACCGCAAGTGGTACAAGAACAGCTCAGGAGTGCTCTGGCCTACGGCGGCCCCAAACGTAGCTGAGGTTCAGGCTTACATGGCTGTGTCGTCAAAGTTTCCCTTTGAACCGCGGCAGCCAAGTGCGGCAGCCATCCAGCCGTTCTCCTCGGAAGCTGGCCGCCAAGTCTTGGAGAGTGAGTTCCTCATCGCCGGTGCCAAGATCCGGGCCATGAGCGAGAATCCGAAAGCTTCCATGCGTCCACTTGGCTTCAGTCCCTTCGGCGTGGGCTTCGGCTCCTTAATCGTGACGTATAGAAACTGCCCCAACAACTGCCCTCTTGCAATGTGGTGGGGAGACCCGCAGGCAACTTCAGGCGCCCTGCACTGGTATCCGCTGCTACAGCGAGAGGGCTACTCCTCCGCGAGGAACGTCTTCGATGACCTCACCCTCTAGCGTCGATCAACCTGAGGGCGGTCTCCTGCGAACCTACGTTCGCGGCAAGGCTGTGGTCGTATACAAGACGAAGGAAGACTTCGGTGGTTTGTCGAATATGGCCTCAGGCTACCCTCTGCAAATCAACGGCATTCGCATACTGACTACAGAGGCTCTGTATCAGGCCTGCCGATTCCCGCACATGCCGGAAGTCCAGCGCGAAATCATCGGGCAGCACAGCCCGATGACCGCCAAGATGAAGAGCAAGCCACATCGCAAGAACTCCAGACCAGATTGGGACGATGTTCGGTACAAAGTGATGCGCTGGTGCCTCCGAGTGAAGCTCGCGCAAAATTACGATGAATTCGGTCGGTTGTTGCTAGCCACACGTGATCGCCCAATCGTCGAACAGTCGCGCAAGGATGACTATTGGGGCGCCAAGTTAGCGGACGAGGCCGGCGGCGACACACTAATAGGGCAGAACGTTCTGGGCAGGCTCCTCATGGAGTTACGGGAGAAGCTTAAAGACGACACGGATGGCATGCTGAAGACGGTGCCCCCGCTCAGCATCTCTGAGTTCCTTCTACTGGGCAAGCCAATCGAAACGGTGAAGGCAAAGAGCCCTAGCACCGGTCAGGAACGACATCCCGCCTTGTTTTAGCTTGCAAGGCGCGTAGCGCCATGCAAGATCGCCGGCACTCGCCGCAGACGCGGGCTACCGCGACTGCTCGGCCGCTGCACGAATCTGACAACTGGTTCTGCCAGCCCTTAGTGTGAGTACGTTCGAGAATCGCGAACTGATGCCTAACCTGCGGGTCAACTCGGACGTGCCTTCGGCCCGCCGG
>QLUN01000083.1 GCA_018725455.1 Chloroflexota bacterium | reverse complement strand
AGGAGATATTTTTCGGGCTTCTAGGCGGATCCGTCTTTCAAGGGATTTATTGCTATAAGGATTGGCGCAAGATAGTTTTGAGGAAGCATTCACCACCTAAAAGTCAATCCGCCGAAGGTTGTTGACTTTGCCGCCAGAATGTGGAAGTCTGAAAATCAAATCTGGAAGATCGGCTTCAGGGTGTGTAGGGGACGCAGGCTAAAGCCTGCGTCCCCTACATTTGATAAACCTTCGATGAGGTAGATGACGGTAGTCGAGGTCGTCCCTGACCTTGACGGGCAGGGTGAGAGACCACCCTGCCTATCATAGTCTATTTTCGAAGCAAATGACTACATGATGGATTTCGTATCTCGTGATTTTCACAGATACGTGTTGGAACATCTGATGTAATCGTCGGAGGCTAAGTCCAGTCCGGGAACTGCCTCTGTGGAGACATGGCTGAGTTCCCCGAAAAACTCGTCCTCGATCGCCCTTCTGGTCTCCTCGTCCCGGCCTTCAACGCGGCAGATAATCATCGGCTGAGTGTTTGACTTTCGAATCAGGGCCTGTCCTACCCACCGCCCCTCCTCATCGACCCACTTGATCAGGCCGCCGTCGGTGGTGTCGATGTCATAACCCTTTTGGCGAAAGAGGCCGACTACCACATCCACCACTTCCTGCTTCTCGGTCAACACATTGGTAGCCAGCCGGATATTCAGCTCCGGCGTCGCCGGGTATCGCGGCACCTCTTCGTCGAGGTCAATGAAGGTTTCCCCCCCCTTCAACCCATTGGCGATAATCGTAAGAACCTTGACGGTTGCGAGAAGAGCATCATCGAAAATCCAGTTCTCCTCGTGCCCCGACATCTGGTGTCCGGAGAGCTCGGCCGCCAGCACCACCGGTTCCCGGTTTTTTCGGAGGTCTATCTTCTTCCCCTCCCACTCCACCTCCGAGAGATCAGCCCGAAGCCCCCGAATGACGGCTTTCGTACCATCCTTGATGAAAGCATGTCCAGTGGGGCTGATGATATATTCTCCCCCCTGAGCGGTTATGAACTCCTCGGTCATCCGCGAGAATTTCACCTCGCCCATGAATCGAGGCTTCCCGGGGCGTTTTCTTCCCCTGTGCTCCCTGATAATAGGCTTAGCCTGGATGGCGAGGGTTCTATCCCCCTCCACCACCCTCCCATCCGATCTGACGTATATCGCCCGATCGACATCCTCATCGAAGCCAATCCCCACCACTTCTCGGTGACAGCCGGCAGCTTCTCTTATCACCGCCTCCTCAAGCTGCTTTCGGTATCTGGCTTTGATGGGGTCGGGGACGTGGGCCGGGAAGGAGCCATCGGGGGTATCGTTGAGGGCTACCACCTCGGCTCCGAGATCGAAGTAGACCCCCTTTGTCCGCCACCCCGATCCATTGCCGAAATCGATAACCACCTTTATCCCCTCAAATGGATGTTTGATCGCCGTAGCCGGCTGCTCAAAATCCGGGGGCAGATCGAGGACGCCCCTGATCTGGGCCCACTTTTTGCTATCCAGCCCCTCGGGGAAATCCAGTAGCGCGATGGTATCGAGAAGGGCTTTTAGGTCTCTCCATCTATCCAGCAAGTATATCCATATCTCCCTTCCCAGACGGCAGTTGGCCTTCACCAGTTCATTGTGGTATCGGACTACCTCGCCTTCCTCAACGGCGATAAGCGTCCCTTCGCCCTCCAGAAAATCCCCTTCAAGCACCGTTCGCTTGATCTCAAGCATCTGGTCGGCGCTGATGCTGGTGATGAATCCATCTTCGCTCTTTATCACCTGTTTGAGGCCATTGTATTCCGACTCGTTGTGGCTGGCGGTGATGTTCACCCCACCGTCAGCATTGAGATAAGGGATGGAAAAGTAGAGTTCCGGGGTTGAGGTAACGCCGACATCATAAACATTCACCCCCGTGGAAAGAATGCCCTTAATCAGTTGACGCCGGATTCTTTCCGTGGATAGCCTGATCCCTCCGCCGACCGTGGCGGTGAGTCTAGAGTCTAGAGTCTGGAGTCTAGAGTCCCCCTCCCCTTGCCTCGATACTCGATACTCAATACTCGATTGTATATTTCTCTGCAGAAAGCTGCCATACCCCTTCCCGAGATAGTAGCATACCCTGTCGGAGAGATATTCATCCGCAACGGCGCGCACATCGTAGGTCTGGAAGATTACGGGATCGATGTCCGGCTTGAGAAATCTCTGTTTCAGTGGCTTCTGCGTCTTCTTCCGATTTTGACCCATCTACTTGCTCCTTTCCGATTGTGCCATCACCAGTTTATGCAATCCTGCAAAGGAATACGGGTTTCCCCGAATTGTCTCTGTCCATTCCCTCTTGCCATCCCGCCAGATCTCGGTCCTCATCCTCACCCGGCCATGAGGCAGGAATATATCCGCCACTACCTCGCCGGAGGATAGCTCTAACCTTGCCAGATCGATGCAGTTGTAGATCAGGGCATCCCTGGCATGAGCGTGGGAAAGGGAGCTACTCACTATCACGCTCCCTGAGATGTCCAGGTAATCGGCGCTCACCCCGAGGAGAATACTGTCCTTCACCCTGCCTTTCGCCTGAGTATCGAGCAATATGGAGTTTTCCACGATCAGCCCACCCGAATGGGAGCTTTCTATCCAGTACCCCTCGAGGCCGTAAAACTGCCTCAGGCATTCCCCTTCGAGAGATCTCTCCAGCAGCCGGAGAAAGTTCTGGTGATAAAGCCGTAACTGGCCGTAGTCCCACCAGAGGGTCTGGTATCCCAAGTCTTTATCCCCGAATAGTTCAAGTCCCTCCCGGGCAAGAAACCGCCCTTTGAATCCGTTCAGCCTTTCCCAGAGCGATTCACTGCCTCCGTCCGACACGAATTCCTTCCGGGTGGAGGTCAAGGGCATCCAGAGGTGAGGGTCGGTATCCATCCTCGTCCGCTTCTCGGCAAGCTCGGCGGCGAATTCCTGGCGCAAGGCCCCCAGCAGGGCGTGAGAGAGCGAAAAGGAGCCCAGGCTCTTCCCCAGGACAATCCTCCCGGACTCATCCGGTCCAACGATCCGTCTCTTTATCAGCTTCTTCAGCTCGCTCCAGGTCTGTTTTTCCCTCTGCAGAGCCCCTCCTCCAGCGGCGGGGATTATGAGTCCGTAGCTCTGCCAGTCCCTCTCCCAGGTCTCTTCATCGGACGGTATTTCAGTCCTTATACTCAGTATCTCGCCGTGATGCGCACCCTCGAAACCCACCGACTTTGAAGGGATGAATATCTGATCGCCCCAGAAAACGCAGAGCCTTCCCCCACGGGAGGAAGCAAATGGGGCGGTCTGAAAGATCACCCCTTCCAGGACGGTTATAGCAGTCTTCTTGCCATTTATCTCAATCAGCCGGGGCAGTTTGATGGCCGACTTATTATTGACCTCGGCGGCAGGGAGTGGCGCCATTCTCATACCCTTGCCGGCGGTATGATACATCGCCACCGATCCTCCGCTCTGGAGAATCTGATGCAAGTTATGGAGTCTGGAGTCTGGAGTCTTTGGAGTCTGTGCCTTCTCCCAAGCATAGAGTGTGCCCAGCAACTGACCGGCCCCACCCGGCCAGTCCTCCTCCACCGATATGATCTGCGTCTTTCGGCCGATGACCGAGCCGCGGCCGGCTTCCAGCCGCTCATGCCAGAAATCCGCTTGATCCCTGTCCGAGGAGACGACGATGATGACATCGAAGCCGCGGTTAGTCTCGACCGTGGTGTGCATATCTCGAATGTTAGCCCGATGCATGATCTCAACCCCTTCCTTATCATAGCGCAGAGAGGCCGGCAAGGCAATTAATTAGGATTATTGAGACTGTTGCATAACTCATTCCAGAGGGGTTTCTTCCTGAAGTAAGCCGAGAGATTCTTTCAGATAGGTTATGCAACACTCTCGGGTCGGATAAATCCGACCCCTACATCCAGGTTGCGCTTATTGAGCGATTGTGTTACAATACTCGAGGATACTATGGCGCTACGTATCAGATTGCCGCTTCACGGCGAGGTGATAGAGAAATTGAGAGCCGGCGACCAGGTCCGGTTCAACGGGATTATCTATGCCGCTCGCGATGCAGCGCATAAGCGACTTGTCGAGACACTCGATAGAGGCGAGAAGCTCCCGTTTGAGATCGAGGGGCAGACGATCTACTACATGGGACCTTCTCCGGCCAGGCCCGGTAAGGTCATCGGTTCGGCAGGGCCGACCACCAGCGGTCGCATGGATGCTTATGCGCCGCGCTTGATGGCAGTCGGACTCAAGGGGATGATTGGGAAGGGGGCTCGCTCCCCGGAGGTTAAAGATGCCATACGCCAATACAAAGCCGTCTATTTTGCCGCTATTGGGGGTGCCGGAGCCCTCATCGCTAAGTCCATCAAGAAGGCCGAAATTATAGCCTATGATGACCTCGGCGTCGAAGCCCTACGGCGTCTGGAGGTGGAAGATTTCCCCGCCACGGTTGTGAACGATATTTATGGCGGCGACCTCTATGAGGAAGGGAAGGGAAAATGGGTGGTAAGTGATGCGTAATGGGTGATGAGTGCTCATTACCTATTACCCATTCTATCAAATGACTGCTACTCCAAAATGGTGTAAAATAAGGCTGATTAAGCAAGTCCTGCGGTGTGATGTCAAGTGTTGATGGTTATACATTAAAAACAGAATAAAGGGTGTCTTTGGATAATAGCTCTCCTCTCAATCCGTGAAGTCAAAGTTCCTTCACCTACAGGGTGAAGATGAGTGAATCTGTGTTCACGG
>QLUN01000082.1 GCA_018725455.1 Chloroflexota bacterium | reverse complement strand
CGGTTCACCCCCACATGCGTGGGGAATACCCTAGAAAGTGCTATCTATCCCAGATCGGCCCCCTATCTGATTACTCCCCTTTAGTGTCAGCGGACTCTGCAGATTCCCTGCCGCGCCGGGAGACCCGGATGAGCGCCAGGCCCTCAATGTCCATAAATTGGCGGTCGCTTACCCCAAACTGCCGGTACGAGAAGCCCTGGGGGTTTTTATCCGACCATACCTGAAACACCGTCCCTTTTCCTTTGGTGGCCTTCAGTGACCTTTCCCAGAGCTCATCTCGCACCCGCGCGCTCGGATTCCCAAGGAATACCCCAGTCCTCGGCTCCAACAGCCAGCGTGATAATGCGCCCCTCAAACTCCTCGGCACTCTCTCCAAGATCATCACCAGCATTCAGCACCTCCGCGATGTCCGGCAGCAGTCGCTCCATTAGCCTGAATTGGTGGAAGGCCTTACGGCATTCCATTCGCACCGCCCGTTCCAGCTCGGCCGGTTCCTGGGATGTAATTCGAAAGGCAATTGGGATGGTAAGTCCCGTTTTGTACAGGTCTGCTATATCATAGACAAAGCTGAGCATCTTCCCAGTATGAATGAACCCAAGTGCCGCGGAATAGCCAGCGGAGAGGATAGCGGCATGGCAAATACCATAGAGGCAAGCGTTTGCTGCCGAAAGGGCACGGTTGATTGGATCTGCGGCGCTCCAATTATTCTGGTCATATCTGCGACCCCTCCATTCCACATCGTACCTTTTCGCTGCATCGGCGTATGCCTTCCTCACCCTGATGCCCTCCATACCGCGTATACTCTCCAGGCTAGTAGTCTCCGGGATTGCCTCCTTGAAGCGAAAGCGGTACATCCTGGAGGCCACCTCCAGCCGAGAGCGCTCATTGCTGACGAGCCTCGCCTGGCGGATGAGGCGTCTGGAACTGTAGGAGCCGCCGATGCTCGCCGCATAGAGCCTCACCCCTTCCTGCCCGGTCCAGGCAAGAAGACAGTTATTACGAGAAAGCGATTTTACCGCCTCATGGGTTACCGTAGAACCAGGACCGAGCATCACCACTGCCAACTGGTCTATGGGGATGGGCACCACGCTATCATCCTGGTGGAAGCCAAGTCCATCGGCATCCACATCCAACCGTCCCATCTCCAGATAAAGGTAGCTCCAGCGGTCACTAAAGCGCGGCAGTTCGTAGAGCGTGCGCATGTCACAACTCCCTTATTGGTGCAACCGAGAGTAAACCGAAGCCGAGTCCCTTGCCGGAACCGACGCCCTTCTCAATGGTAGCAAGAAAAGCATCAGGTTGCTCTACCCGAAGCACTCCTTCGAAGCGAACTGAGAGTAAACTCAGTATGGTGACGCCCGACTCCCGCTTGTTATCTTTTAGCATTCCCTCCGGGATAACGGTGTATGAGAGCACCGAGAATCCACCGTTCTCCCCTTTTCTCCTTAGCCAGGCACTTTGCTCTTCTTCACGAAGCAATCCCAGTCTCTTGCCATCTCGCTTCACGGTAGGGTTGGCCCGCAGGCGAAAGTAAAGTGCCTGGCCCTGACGGAATGCTGGGGCAAAGGCCTTATATTCAGCGGGTTGGTTGAGGCAGTTTATCAGCAACTCTGCCCTGGACCAACCTGGCTCCTTTTCCGACTGTACCAGAAGTGAGAGTATCCCGTTGCGGTTATCTTCATCCAGGCGATAGAGTACCCTGCCTGGGCCGCCATCAGTGGCATCGGGAAAGGCACGAGCTACGGCCTTATGCAGGCCGTACGGGCTAGCCATCAGCTTACGTGCTTCTCGTAAACGCGGGTTCAGTATCAGTTTAGATAGATACATAGCACTGCTCCTCCCGAACCACGAGCATTGAGATGTCTACCCAGTTCGTCTTCATATACCGTAGCTCAAAATTCCTTTGCTGAAACGATGTTATATTGTCTTGTTTGATTCGATCGCCTTGACCATAGGGAACTTCTATTTCCAATCTCAGAGACGGTTCATGGCGGTGTTCTCCGCGTCTCAGCGTGAGCGGATAGGTATGCAGCGCCGTTTCCATGTCCTGATCCGGCTGAAGTCCATCGGGTAGCCGTACCGGACAACCGGGCACAAACGATTTTCGGCCAAGATAGAGCGGCCATACTGGATTGGCTAATGCCCGGTCAATTTGCTCCAGCAGCGTTAACTCACCCTCAAGCCCCACCAGAAAATCGGCATCGGACAGGTAATAGCGGGTGGATACCACCGTACGCCTTGAAGAACTGTCTGCGGTAATGACATTTTCTGCCGTGTGGTAGTCGCTAGCCATCACACCCTCCCGGTCAGCCCGCACCCCCATACGAAGTTGCGAGAGATCATCTATCGGATCACTGCGTTTTCGTCCCAGGGCAGCACAAACCAGCCCTATCACACCACTCTTGGAGGGTTCAAGGTCTGTATCCCGTGTCGTATAGCGGCTACGCGTTCCCCACGATTGCATTGGGCCGGCAAGCCTTAACAGCAGCACGCTCATAGAGCTACCTCCATCACTTAGAATTTACTGCCTGTATAACTTTGTCAACCAGCCCATCAAGAGAGTCCACCTTATCCGTGGTCAGCGCTTTTAGGTTAGCATCTCTGAGCTGGCAGATAGCTCGGGCTTGAATGCCATTCTCCCCATAAAGCTTTGCCAGTCTCTCCCAATAGTCAACTAAGGCCTCTATAGAAGCAGTTATCAGGTCCTTGTCGCGGGAGGGACGCACCGGCTTGACGAAGGCGTTGGCCAGGGATGCCGGGGCACCGTTAGCCCGCACCACGGCGAAGATGGCTTCAGGCAGGTTCTGAGCCGCCATGGACGTTTGCTTACCCGTTGGAATAGCTACCACTGCAGCGCGGATGAAGGCCTCAACAGCACGCGTTGTCAGTTCCCAGTCCCTGTCCAGGTTTTCATCGAGCCGATCAATATCCACCAGGGTATAGCGATAGAAACAGGAGGAGTTGTAGCCCACTACACCTATCATGCCGGCACCGGGTTCCTCTTTAGACTGCAAATCGTCCATGGCGGTATAGTAATCCAGCTCCATAGCTACCCGGTTGGTTGAAATGGCATGAGCCACCTGGCAGGCGGCGTCAATATTATAGCCCGGATTCTCCGCTAACATCCGTCCAAAAAGGGCAATATCTGGTGAATGAGGCTTTGTCTTTTCAAATCCCCTCATGACTTTCTCGCATGTGGTGGCAAGGGCATCACCTTTGTCTTTCCCTGCATCCTTGCGTGCAGCCCTGGTGAGGTTATCCCATTCCTGCACGATTAGATTCCGCATACGTTCTACCTCATCCTTACCGACAAAGAGAAGCACCTTGGTCTTTTCAGGATTCTTACTATCAAAAGCGCTGAGGCGAGTAATGATGCCGGTTACTATGGCATCGGTCTCGGGGGCATCTTGCTTGTCTGATGGCAGGGCTTTCTTCAGTTGACCAGCAATAAGTTTGGTTCGCTTACCCAATTCCTGATTTAATGTATCGCGAAAGATGGGTTCCTCTCTTATGGCGCGTTTCAAGCACTGCGATGAAATACGGGCGCGGCGCTCGCCGCCGAATTCGCAGTCCTTGGGGGTATTGGTATCGTCCCGGTTCAAGCACGATGGTGGAAAGTTCTGTATAATGTGCAGTTCAACCTTCATTATTTAATCTCCTTTATTTCCCGAGTGGGTTTAATTTTACCTCAGATTTGAGCCCCGATTTAACTTTGGCATTCCCGAAAGCTCTCACCCCCAATCTGTCCTGAACTTTCTAGCTTCAATTCTGGTTTCGAAATCCCTAAAATCACTTTTACTTCTGAACACCTCCTTCCTCTATGTTTTCAGTAACTGCGGATTGCCGCCAGAAGGCGCGTGCCCAGTCTCGCTGAACACGGCGATCCTCCCGCCCCCAGGCGAGGTAGTCCTTGAGCAGTTGACGCCAGTCAAGTGGAACCTCTTTGGATTTGAGCAGGCTGACTGCCTGACGCAGGTAGCCCGGCAGGTCTTCCTGCCGGGAGTTAAGCAGGGCAGTAAAGCGACCCTCCAGAGCTTCGGGTATCTTTTTTGCGCCCTGATCCTGCTGAACCTGTCTGGCCAAACTGGCAAATGAGTTTCCGAGATTGCCACTGCCGCCTGGCTGTGGGTGCCAGGCAAAGAGCGCGGCTACCACATAACAAGCGTCCTCACGCCATCGGGATAAACCGGAGGTCCAGGGCACGATGTAGCGGTACATCTCGGGGGTGGTGCCGGGGGGTTTACCCAGTCCGCGGCGCAGCATCGCCAGTGCCCCGCGGCTCTTGCTCCTTTCTAGCTCTTCCAGGAAGCTAATGAAATGGTCTATCCAGTTTGCTTCAGTCATTATTCATCTCCTTCGGCAGGACTTTATTCAATCGCGCACCTAAAACACCACGAGCCGCAACCAGTGCCTTTAGGGTGCGTGCTGAGTGGTCCAGCCCCCTGGTGCCTTTCTGAAACGCCTGCCAAGCTGTCTGCCACAGAAGGTTCACCCATTTGTCAAGAGCCGTGTTCGAGTCATCGGGTATCTCCTTCATAATGCCATAAAAAGGCTGTTCCAACTGGGACCAGAAAATACTGGTTACTCCCAGATGTTTAGCTATATTCTTGGGAGAGTCTTTATCATCCGCAAGACCCCTGGCCAGCACCCACGTAGCCGTAGAGAGCGCCTTGTCGGTGTCTTCAGCGTATTTAAGACACTCCGATAGGTCATCCAGGTACTGCTTGTTGTCAAAATAAGCCATTGGCAGGGGCAGGTGCTCGTGCCGCCAGAAATGGATT
>QLUN01000081.1 GCA_018725455.1 Chloroflexota bacterium | reverse complement strand
TAAATATCAGTGCCGTCTTTGATGATTTTTAAAGCTACATCAGCATAAGGGCAATCTACTGCCACGAAAACAACTACATCGTATTTATTGTGCCCGATAACCAAATCTCCGTGATATGGGTTTACTTCGGCGGCGGTTCTCATTTGGGGATAGCCAGGTCGGACATCTATTATGGGAAGTATCTCCGCTCCTATGGCTGCTGCCAAATCTCTTATCACTCTGGCCTTTTCCGGGGCCCCTTCTTCCCAGGTCCAGAGAATGATCCTGGCTGGGGAAATGATAACCGGCTTTTTAGCATTTAAGAGCACTTCAGCAATTTTTTTCCAGGCTTCTTTTTCCTGAACCACTTGCTCTTCTACTATGGCTTTACCTTTTTCCGGGTGTGGCATTGTTGACACCGGGTCCGGAGACAACAACTGTTGATATACATTACCCTCTTTGCAAGTAATCATTTAAGCACCTCCTCTTGAGAAGATTATGTGGCAAATGCCCACATATTAGCACCCAAGGGTAATTCTGCCATAATTATCCGAGAAAGGCAAGAAACCGCATTCTGCTATCTAAAATGTAACCGAAGGGGTATTGGTTGGGTTATATAAAAAGTGACCGAAGGTCTAGTATAATGCTCCCTGGTTAGATTAAGAATCAACCAGGGAGGAAAGGAAAGTGGACATTGAACGCAAGGAACCAATACCTTAGCGTGCTGCAAGAAAGATACTTCCAGGCTTGATCGAGAAAGGAGATGCTTGCCCTGGTCGAGAGTCGAGAGTCGAAAGTCGGGGAGGGGGACTCCAGAGCGAAGCGTCTCCAGACTCCATCGGTGGTTATCCATTCTCCATCACCACGCACCAGGGGATGAGGATCGTTAAGCTCGGGGAGCTCCTGGCGGCGGTGATAGATGACCTCTCCGAGGGGGTTTCGGTGCCCATCATATCGGCCAGGTTCCACAACACCATTTCGGAGATGATTGTAGAGATGTGCTGCGCCCTTGCCCGGGAAAGGGGACTCAGCCAGGTGGCGCTAAGTGGCGGGGTCTTCCAGAACCGGCTGCTGCTGCGCCTGGCAACTTCTGCTCTTAGAACGGAGGGTTTTGATGTGCTTACCCACAGCCTGGTGCCAACTAACGACGGCGGCATATCCCTGGGACAGGCGGTAGTGGCCAATTTCGCTCAGGTCGAGGGAGATTTCCCCTCCAGCGGCGAGAGGGAGAGACATCACATAAGATGATCTGCTATAATTGCACCGTAACAGTGAAGGAAGGTCAAAATGTGTCTTGCGATACCAGCGTTAATCAGAACAATTGAAGGCAAAGAGGCGGAGGCTGATATGGGGGGCATCAGCCGCCGCATCAGTCTCTGGCTCACCCCGGAGGCAAAGGTGGGGGATTATGTGCTGATTCACACGGGCTACGCCATAAGCACGTTAGACCAGGGGGAGGCCGAAGAGACTTTGCGGCTTTTTGAGGAGATAGGACGGGCCATGGGGGAAGCGGCTTGAAGTTCACCAGCGAGTTTCGACACTCTGAACTGGCCCAGGGATTGGTCTCCCGAATCCACAGGCACTCGCAGACCCCGGCACGACTGATGGAGTTCTGCGGCGGACATACCGTGGCTATCCTCAAGCACGGCATTCGTCAGCTTTTGCCTTCTACCATTGAGATGCTCTCCGGGCCGGGGTGCCCGGTCTGTGTCACCGCCAACGCCGATCTCGATAAGGCCATGGCGCTGGCCAAAGTTCCCGGGGTGATCCTGGCGACTTTTGGCGATATGATGAAGGTTCCCGGCAGCAATTCCAGACGCTTCACTCTACAAGAGGCTAAGGCTGAGGGTGCCGATGTGCGGATAGTCTATTCCACTATGGATGGCCTCAATATAGCAATGCAAAACCCTGAAAGGTCGGTGGTCTTTCTGGGCATCGGATTTGAAACCACCGCTCCCACATTTGCCGCCTCTGTTCTCCAGGCCGAGCAGGAGGGAATAAAGAACTATTATATCCTCTCTCAGCATAAGCTGTGTCCCCCGGTTACCAGGGCGCTGCTGGATTCCGGTGAGGTTAAGCTCCAGGGGATTATCTGTCCCGGCCATGTAAGTGCCATCATCGGGTCCCGTTCCTGGGAATTCATCCCGCGGGACTACGGCATCCCCTGCGTGGTCTCCGGCTTCGAGCCGCTGGACATCTTGCAGTGCCTCGACATGCTGGTGACCCAAATTGAAAAGGGAGTGGCCAGAGTCGAGATCGCCTATCGACGAGGGGTACGCCCGGAGGGCAACCAGACGGCTCTGAAGCTGATAGATCAGGTTTTTGAACCCTGCCCCGCCTCCTGGAGGGGGGTGGGGATAGTTCCTCAGAGCGGCTTGAAACTCCGGGAGAGGTATCGGCGCTTCGATGCTGAACTCTCCTTCGATTTCGACCCCGGCCCTACTAAGGAACATCCGGGATGCATCTGCGGCGAGATCCTGCGCGGGATGAAGACCCCCGGAGACTGTCCTCTTTTTGCCGAAGTTTGTAACCCCGAGCAGCCCGTCGGCCCCTGTATGGTCTCCCCGGAGGGCAGTTGCGCCGCCTACTACCTTTACGGATTAGACAAATGAAGAAGATACTGCTCTCGCATGGCAGCGGAGGGAAGATGAGCCATGACCTTGTGGCGCGGAGATTCCTTCCTGCCTTCGATAACCCACACCTCGCCAAACTCGACGACGCCGCGATCTTCGATCATCAGGGGCGTCTGGCGTTCACCACTGATAGCTATGTGGTAACCCCGATCTTCTTCCCCGGCGGCGATATCGGCAAGCTGGCAGTCTGCGGTACGGTCAACGACCTGGCCATGATGGGGGCGGTACCTTTATATCTGACCCTCTCTTTCATAATTGAAGAGGGACTCCCTGAGGAGGAACTCCAGGCCATTGTAGACTCCGCCCAGAGGGCCGCCGCGGATGCCGGAGCGATGATAGTCGCCGGCGATACCAAGGTGGTGCCTCGCGGCAGTGCCGATAGGTTGTTCGTCAACACCTCAGGCATCGGGGCGGTGCCCGAGGAAATCAATATCTCAGGCGGTAACGCCCGGGTGGGGGATAAAGTCATCCTGAGTGGGACGATAGGCGACCACGGCATCGCGGTGCTCAGCCAACGAGAAGGGTTCAGATTTTCCACCACCCTGCAGAGCGACTGTGCTTCCCTGGATAAGATCGTGGCCCAGATGCTCGATGCAAGCTCAAACATACACTGCCTTCGCGATCCCACCCGCGGGGGATTAGCGACCGCCTTGAATGAGATTGCCGCCCAATCCCAGGTCGGCATCAGGATCGAAGAGGACCGGATACCGGTTCGCCAGGAGGTTCGGGCTGCCTGTGAGATGCTGGGATTTGACCCTCTTTATGTGGCTAATGAAGGAAAGCTGGTGGCTATGGTCGCCGCCGAGGATGCCGAGCGAGTCCTGGGGGCAATACGGAGGAACAACCTCGGCAGAGAGGCGGCCATCATCGGCGAGGTGACGGCCGGGCGTGCCGGCCGGGTAGTGATGAAAACCAGCATCGGGGCCTCACGGATAGTTGACATGCTGGTGGGCGATATCCTGCCGCGAATTTGCTGATAGGGCACCAATGAAGCGCATCTATCTCCTCACCGGCATGCCCGGCACGGGTAAGACAACGATCATTAAGGAGGTGCTCTCGGGGAGCGAAAAGAGTGCTGGCGGCTTCTACACCGAGGAAATACGGACGCAGGGCATGAGACAGGGATTTCAAATTGTTACCTTGGACGGAGAGACCACCACTCTGGCCCACATCCACATCCACAGCCCCTACCGGGTGAGCAAGTATGGAGTTGACCTCAGCGAATTGGAGCGGGTGGGGGTTCCCGCCATTGAGAGAGCGATAAGGAGCCACGATATTGTGGTCATCGATGAAATCGGGAAGATGGAACTCTTCTCGTCCGCCTTTCGAATCGCGGCATTGGAGGCGATCGAGAGCGGGAAGCTGGTTCTGGGCACCATCATGCTCAAACCCCATCCCTGGGCCGATAAGATCAAGCGCCACCCGGCGGTGGAGTTGATCCTGGTTGATCGAAGCAATCGCCAGGAGATATTGAGACAGTTACTCCAATGGATAAGATTCTACCAGGAGAAATGAGTAGAAGATGACGTCGTTCGAATCACCAAAATGCATATTTTGTGTTGATATTTGGTATGGTATTGATATAATGAAGAAGAGGTTCCAATATATGAAAGCTAAGGAATTTGACAAAAGATTTGATGTGGGGCAAGACATTTCCGAATATCTTGATCTTTCAAAGGCCAGACGGCCCGAGCAAGAGCACAAGAGAGTCAATGTGGATTTTCCCGTCTGGATGATTCACTCCCTGGACAAAGAAGCCAAGCGTCTTGGTGTTCCTCGGCAGTCTATCATCAAGGTCTGGGTTGCGGAGCGCCTCGAAAAGACTAATGCCTGATAGCTCCAGCGGACGCGCTCAAAGTTGTCTGCAGGTGACACGTTCGGCCCTTAAACAAAAATGATGAATTGGTGATTTGCAGCCCATGTTCCAGCCTACTGACTGCAATCATCTCAAAACAGATACGAAATTGTCTCTCAGTCGGCGGTAAATCAGGAGTGTAGTCATGTGTTGTCAGATATGGCAAGACCTCGAAAATGGAACATGGGTTGCAATCTTGTTCTGGAATGTGAAAAGAGATAGGACGGTGAAATTATGTTGAATATAGAGGAATTACCCATGGTTCGCTTATTTTAGGTTGGTGCCCAAAAATCGCCAGCCCGCTTGGTGTAAATATGG
>QLUN01000080.1 GCA_018725455.1 Chloroflexota bacterium | reverse complement strand
CACCATAAGATCTGGGTTTTGCAAACGTGACAAAAACAAGGTACAAGGAATGTAAACAAGGTGAAATCGCAAAAGAGTCGGCAACTAGTAAAAACAACTTTAGAGAACCCGCCTTTCTCATGAACGGACAGAGTAACAAACGTAGCACCCGGCTGTCATCTTAAAAAGGTAATACCGGCAACGAGGAGAGCTTAACATGAAACCATTGCTGTTTTTTCGTTCGATGGCTGGACCCCTGATGATCCTGTTTGCCGGCTTGACGACTCTCGCTTGTACCCCCAGGGTGGAGGTGGTCATGCCCAGCGAGCCCATTCATATCAAGCTTGACATTAAAATCGAACATGAAATCAGAGTCAAGGTTGACCGCGAACTGGATAACCTGTTCAGCCCGGAAAGCGGCCTTTTTTAATCGGATGTTTACCAGGAGCAAAAATCGCGTCCTGATCTTTTTGGAGCCAGACTGAAATCAATTTTCATTAGGAGATGACGATGACTACTCTGCGTAAATGCTGCTATCCTCGCGGTTTCAAGAAGTTGCCAGTCATGCTGCTGTCGGTTTTGTCGCTGCTGTTGTGGTTAGCTCCGGGAGCAGCGGCCATGACCCTGCAGGATGCCATCAATGCTCTGGGCGAGGCCAAGAATCAGGGGCTGGTAGGGGAACAATCAAACGGCTACCTTGGGGTGGTCGCCGGCAACGCCCGGGGTGAGGCCATCGCCTATCTGATCAATAACGCCCGCCGGGCTGAGTATCAGCGGATGGCTCGGGAAAACAATATTTCCCTGCAGGACGTGGAGCTGATGGCTGGCCAGAAGGCCATCAACCTGACCCCCCCAGGTCAATTCATCAGAATGCCGGACGGCCAATGGCGCCGCAGGTGAACCAGTCGCAGCCCGTAAAAACCCCAAAAGAGGTCAGAACTTTTGAGATTTAAGAGTTGATATGGATAAAAAAAACAGCAACACTGGAAAAAGTGACCAGAATTGCGCTTTAATCATGGCCGCCGGGGGCCTTATTGAGCGGGGGCAAGGAGTGAGTTTGCGAATTGCGGTGATTCACCGTCGGCGCTACCACAACGACTGGAGTTTACCCAAGGGCAAACAGGATCCAGGCGAGAATCTGATGGAAACGGCTCGGCGCGAAATTTACGAAGAAACCGGCTGTCGGGTCCAGCTCAACGGCTTTGCCGGTTGCATCCAGTATTTTGTTGAGGAAACACCCAAGGTGGTGCTTTACTGGAAAATGCTCGAAATCAATAGTATCAATATTTTCAAGCCATCCAGCGAAGTGGCCAAGCTGGATTGGCTGACCCCGGCCGAGGCATTGCAACGCCTCACCTATGAAGACGAAAAGGAATTGCTAAGCCGAGTTTACCATACTAGCTTGGCTGATCCGTCAACCAAGCATTCATCAAACCAGTTTCCGGCGGCATTGCCCTCTTTACCCCTTACAAAATAAAGCGGCTCAAGTCTTCATCGCCCACCACCTCAGCCAACTGCTGACGGACATAATCGGCGCTTATCTCGAATTTTTTTTCACTCAAATCGGATGCCTCAAAGGCCAGGGTTTCCAGCAAACGTTCCATAACGGTGTGCAGACGCCGGGCCCCGATATTTTCGGTGCGGGAGTTTACCTCGGTGGCCAGGCGGGCCACCTCGCGAATGGCCTCGTCGGTAAATAAGAGGTCTATTCCCTCGGTTTTCATCAAGGCGACATACTGTTTAAGCAACGCGTTTTGCGGTTCGGTGAGAATTCGGTAAAATTCCTCTTCCCCCAGCGAGTTAAGCTCCACTCGAATGGGAAAGCGGCCTTGGAGCTCGGGAATCAGGTCGGAGGGCTTGCACACATGAAAAGCCCCACTGGCAATAAACAAAATATGATCGGTGTGGACCATCCCGTGTTTAGTGGTCACCGTTGAACCCTCGACGATGGGCAACAGATCGCGCTGGACCCCTTCCCGGGAGACCTCGGGGCCATGCCCCGAACTTCCGGCCCTGGAAGCAATTTTATCGATTTCATCCAGAAAAACAATCCCGGCCTGCTCGGTGCGACCGATGGCCAAGCGGATCACCCGGTCATGGTCGATGAGTTTTTCCGCTTCGCTCTGCTGTAGAATTTCCCGAGCTTCCCGAATCTTACATTTGCGTTTTTGGGTCTTGCGAGGGAACATCTTGCTAAACATGTCCCGCAAATTGGATTCCATGCCATCCATGCCGCCAGCCGACAACATCTCAAACATCGGGGTGGACTGCTGCTGTTCCAGCTCAACCTCCACTTCGCGCTCATCAAGCTTACCCTCCCGCAGCATCTTGCGGAATTTCTCTCTGGTGCTCTCAGAGAACCCACCGGGGCCGGGGCTGCCGGTTGCGCTGACTGGCGTCGAAGTTTCGGCGGCAGTCCGGGCCATCGTCGCCATGTCGGTTGGCCGGAGCGGGCCGGCCTTGCTGCCGGCAGCAGCATCGGGCAGACCAGTGACGTCCGCAACCGCCGGAGAGATGTCCTTGCCACCACCTGTGGGCCCGCCTGCACCCCAAGCGAAAAAGGGCGAAACCCCAGCTCCGGCGCTTCCAGGACGGGACGATGAAGGTGGGACCAGCAAATCAAGAATCCGCTCCTCGGCCAGGATTTTGGCTTTTTCCCGGACCATCTCCCGCTCTTCTCCCCGGACCATATTGATGGCCAACTCCAAAAGGTCTCGGATTATCGATTCAACATCTCGACCGACGTAGCCCACTTCGGTAAACTTGGAGGCCTCCACTTTGAGAAAAGGCGACTGGGCCAGACCCGCCAAGCGGCGGGCGATTTCGGTCTTGCCGACTCCGGTGGGGCCGATCATGATAATGTTCTTGGGAGCGATTTCATCCCGCAAAGGGGGCGGTACCCGGCGGCGGCGCCAGCGGTTGCGCAGGGCGATGGCCACCGAACGCTTAGCCTGGCTCTGACCGATGATATAGTCATCCAGTTGACGGACAATCTCCCGAGGAGTATGAGAATTGACCGCCCCGGCATCTGGTTCTTCTTTCTCATAATTGGTCGTAATTGGCATAATCATCAAGGCAACCTGCTCCCGTTAAAGAGTTTCAAGGTGGATATTGTCGTTGGTATAAACACAGATACCGCCAGCAATTTTCAACGACACCTGGCAAATCTCGGCAGCATCCAAAGCGCTGTGAGCCACCAGGGCCTTGGCGGCCGCCTGGGCGTAGGGACCGCCGGAACCGATGGCGAGAATGCCGTCATCGGGTTCAATCACATCACCATTGCCGGAAATCAGCAAGGATCGTTCGCCGTCCACCGCCACCAGCAGAGCCTCCAGACGGCGAAGCATGCGATCGGTGCGCCACTCCTTGGCCAGCTCCACCGCCGCTCGCAACAAATTACCGTTGTACTTTTCCATCTGCTGTTCCAGCTTGTCGAAAAGGGTGAAGGCATCGGCAGTAGCCCCGGCAAAGCCGGTGATTACCCGACCATGATACAGGCGACGAATCTTGCGCGCCTGGTGTTTAACCACCACATTGCCCATGGTGACCTGACCATCCCCGGCCACCGCCACCTTGCCCTGGTGTCGCACCGCCAGCACTGTGGTCGAACGTATTCTCATCTTATATGGTCCTCCGAAGTTTGATGATCCCGTAAAAAGTCCAAATTTCCACAATTGGTGACACTAACTCAACGATCTGCGCCGCAAAACCTTCGTTTTTTGGAGTTTTTACGGAACCGTCAGGTTTAATCGCCGCCCCCCGATTCGGGGAAGGTTGTGATTCTTATTTTTGCCCGCCCCCTCGGCTAAAGGGGTGGGTCTTGTCGTATACTGCCGTCAAGTGTTCCAGATTGAGGTGGGTGTACCTTTGGGTAGTGGAGAGACTGGCATGGCCCAGCAACTCCTGAACGGTCCGCAAGTCAGCCCCCATTTCAAGCAAGTGCGTGGCAAAAGAATGACGCAGGGCATGCGGGCTGACTCGGGCGGCGATCCCGGCCCGTTCGGCATAGGTTTTTACCAGCCGCTCAATGCTGCGAGTGGTTAACCGTCCACCCCGGGCGTTGACAAACAGGGGTCGCGCACTAATCTCGGGTTTTTTACTCGGCCTCGGCAAAATCCGCCCCTGATCCCGTTTCTGTCCTGGCTCCTGCCCCTGTTGCTGTCTCGGTCCCTGATCTTGCCCCTGCCCCTGTTGCCGCAGTCGCTGCTCCTGTTCCTTTATTTGTCCTTGTCGCTGCTTCTGGTTCCGGCTTTTACTCGGTTTCTGCCCCTGGCCGGAACGAAGTAATATCTCCCGCTGGGGCAGATAAGCTAAAATCGCCTCCCGAGCTGGGGTGCCCATCGGCACCAGGCGTTCTTTGTTACCCTTGCCCTTGATCCTGACCATTTCTTCGGTCAGGTCAACCTGGTCAAGATTCAGAGCCGTCAACTCCGCCACCCGTATTCCCGCGGCATAGAGCAGTTCCAGGGCTGCCCGATCACGGGCGGCAAAAGTATCGGAGGGACCAGGCATTTCCAGCAAAGAAAAAATTTCGTCCACACTGAGCACCGTCGGCAAGTATCCTTCCACCTTGGGGGTGGCAACAGTGGCCGCGGGATCGTGGGCAATCACTTCATTTTTTCGCAAATAGCGAAAAAATGTTCGCAGAGCTGAGAGCTTACGAGCCACCGAGGAGTTTTTGTTGCGTCCATGCAAGCTGTAAATAAAAGCCCGTACCCGCCTAAGATCGAGGTCTTGCACCGTGTTCGCCGGGCCAAAACCCCGGTCGGTTGCGGCAAATTCCTGTAAATCTCGTCGGTAATTGCTGACCGTATGCGGGGAGTAGCCTTTTTCCACCCGCAGCCACTCGGAAAATCTCTCGATATGTTCGCCTATAGCGTCACTCATCGCAACTGCTCAACCTCATCCCCGCATACTTATTA
>QLUN01000008.1 GCA_018725455.1 Chloroflexota bacterium | reverse complement strand
AGGATTACATTCAGAAGCCGGTGAAACAGGAGGAGCTACTCAGACGGGTCGAGGATCTCATGGCGAAGGAGTGAGCTCCGCGCCTCCCGAACCCCCTCTCCAACTGGGAAGCGTTGATATGAATTATGGTTGGCCTTCCATGTGGACAGGTGCGGGGAGACTGCGTCTGTTCCAGTTGATGCACTAGCTCCTCCATCTCCTGAAAGCTTAGAGACTGTCCTGTTGGAATCGCACCGTGGCAGGCCAGAGAAACAGCAACGCCCTCCTGCCACTCGCTTTTTTGTAGCCCTCCCAGCGAATCGAGTATCTCCGCAAGCACCCTGGTTATATCCTGCTTCTTGAGCACCGCAGGCACCGAACGAAGCAGATATGTTCGTTCCCCAAATTGCTCCAGATAGAAGCCACTTTCATAGAGAACCCCCTGCTGGGATTGCAGCAGTTCCTGCTGCTGCGCCGTGACCTCGATTGCCATTGGCTCGAGCAATCCTTGAACCTCTATCGCTCGACTTGCCTGTTGCTCTCGCGTCTTCTCAAAAAGAACCCTCTCGTGTGCTGCATGCTGCTCGATGAGGTACATGCCATCAGGGCCCTCGGCAACGATGTAGGCGTTCTGGAACTGACCTATAACCCGCAGGATCGGCAATTGCGGGCCGGACTCCGGGCCCTCACGTTTCTGGGCGAGCTGTGGCAGAGAGGTTGCCTTGTGGCCAGGTGGCGTGACGAAGAGCGGGGATGTGGAAGCACTTGGGGGAAGGGGCGATATCCTCGTGCTGGGCAGCGGTGCGGAACCAACCAGGGCATTTCTGACTGCCTTCTGCACCGCAACGAAAACATGGCGCTCACTGCGAAACCTGATCTCACTCTTGGTGGGATGAACATTAACGTCTATCTCCTGCGGAGGCAAGGAGATATTGATCGCCACTATTGGGTGTTTGCCCGTCATCAACATTCCTTGATAAGCCTCTTCAACAGCATAGGTCAGCATACGGCTCTGCACCCGGCGGCGATTGACGAAGAAGCTGAGGTAGTTGCGATTGGAGCGTGAGAGGGAGGATGGGCTAATAAATCCATTAACAGCAGGGCAGACGGTTTCACTCGATTCGATCTCCAGCATTGCCTGCGCCGTCTCCAGACCATAAACCTCAACGAGGACATCCCGCAGGCTGCCGTTGCCTGGCGAACGAAAACTGGTTCGACCATTGATGATGAGATTGAATTTCACCTCCGGGAAAGCCAGGCTGAACTGGGTCACCAGATGGCTGATGTGGCCATTCTCCGTGGAGGGTGATTTCAGAAACTTGAGGCGAGCCGGGACATTGCGGAACAGGTCTCGAATGGTGACCGCGGTTCCCCGGGGACACCCTTGTTTACCCTTGCTGGTGATAGCTCCATTCTCCAGCTTGATAGCCGTACCGACGACATCATCCCGATATCGGGTGACCATCGACACCTCGGCGACGGCGGCAATCGAGGGCAGAGCCTCCCCACGGAAGCCGAGGCTCGAGACGGCCTCAAGGTCGATCTCCGAGGTGATCTTCCCGGTAGCGTGCCTCTCGAAGGCAAGCTCCACTTCATCAGCAGGAATGCCCACCCCATTATCGGTCACGCGGATGAGACCTATCCCACCCCCGCCGACCTCCACCGTGATCTGGGTAGCCCCGGCATCCAGTGAGTTTTCCACCAGTTCCTTCACCACTGAGGCCGGCCTTTCGACTATCTCGCCGGCAGCGATCTTGGAGATGACGTTGGGGCAGAGAACTTTGATCGACATTCGAGACTATTGTACCAGATTACGCTGCCGCTGGACAAATCCAACGTTTTGTGCTATTATCATGGAGTAAGGAACAATGATGGATGGCACTTGACAATGCTAGCTGGAAATGCTTTAATAGAAAGTTGTCGCCCATTAGTGGTGCGAGAAGGAGGAAAAGGCTTTGCCGACCGTAAGTCAGTTGGTGCGTAAGGGGCGCCGGGAAATAAAAAAGAAGTCAAAGGTACCAGCTTTGCGGGTTTCCTATAGCTCCCTGAAGGGGAGGGTGGTGCAGGGTAAGGGATCCCCACAAAAGCGCGGGGTGTGCCTTCAGGTTAAAACGGTAACGCCCAAGAAGCCCAATTCGGCCCTGCGCAAGGTAGCTCGGGTTCGACTGACCAACGGTCTAGAGCTGACAGCCTACATCCCCGGTGAAGGACATAACCTGCAGGAACACTCGGTAGTTCTGATTCGCGGGGGACGAGTGAAGGACTTACCCGGCGTCCGCTACCATATTGTTCGGGGCACCCTGGATACCGAAGGCGTGGTTAATCGGAAGAGTAGCCGGAGCAGATACGGGGCAAAAAAACCTAAGGCGCCAAGTTAGGTCTCATTCCGAGAATATCTCGGTGCGAGGAGCTTCTGTCTTTATGATAGAAGCTCTTTCGGCTGAAATGAGGGGTACAGAAAGATGCCGAGACGAGGGAAAGTAGTCAAGAGGACAACACTACCGGATGTGAGATATCACAGCGAGAAGATAACCCGGCTTGTTAATCGGATCATGCTCGATGGCAAGAAGAGCAAAGCCGAGGGGATTGTCTACACGGCGCTGGATATGATAAAGGAGCGGGCCGACAGGGATCCTCTCGAGGTCTTCGAGGAGGCGATCAGGAATACCACACCGCTCCTGGCAGTTAAGCCGCGCCGTATTGGGGGAGCTACCTATCAGGTTCCGGTTGAGGTACCTCCGGGGCGAGGTCTGTTTCTGGCGATGCGCTGGCTGGTGACCACCGCCAGGGCACGTAAAGGCAAGCCAATGGCAGAGAAGCTGGCAGCGGAGATAATGGATGCCTCTCGGGGTGAGGGCATCACTGTTAAGAAGCGTATCGATACCCACAAGATGGCGGAGGCGAACCGGGCATTTGCTCACTATCGATGGTAAAGCGTTCAAGGTTCTTCCCATCCTTAACAACATTGAACTTTGAACATGTTATCGGGTTCGATGAATCGAACCCCTACGTTATACCTTGACAAAGAATACACTGAGGCACGAGTGATGTCACGCACAATCCCACTGGAACGCATTCGTAATATCGGGATCATCGCTCATATCGATGCGGGGAAGACCACCATAACTGAGATGATCCTTCATCACAGCGGGCGAACCTACAAGATCGGCCGGGTGGATGATGGGACCGCAGAGATGGATTGGATGGATCAGGAACGAGAGCGAGGGATTACCATTACTGCTGCGGCAACCAGTTGCGACTGGCAAGACCATCGGATCAACATTATCGACACCCCCGGCCACGTGGACTTCACCGCTGAGGTGGAGCGAAGCCTCCGTGTCCTCGACGGTGGGGTGATGCTCTTCGATGGTGTAGCCGGCGTTGAATCTCAATCAGAGATGGTGTGGCATCAGGCAAACAAGTACCGGGTTCCCAGAATTTGCTTCGTGAATAAGATGGACCGGGTAGGTGCCAACCTCCTGCGCAGCATCGACATGATGAAAAAGCGGTTGAATGCTAACGTCGGGCTTATGCAATTACCATTTGGTGCTGAATCCTCACTCACCGGGATCATTGATATCATCGAGGAAAAGGCTTATATGTTCTTAGGGGAATTGAATTCGGAGCCAAGGGAGATCCCCATTCCCGATGAATACCGGGATATGGTAGCCCGGTATCGGCGGGCATTGATCGAGAATCTGGCTGAGTCTGATGATGAGATCATGCTTGCCTATATCGCCGATGAGGAGATCAACGTTGCGGCTATCAAAGCGGGTCTGCGCCGGGCTACCATCTCTGCCAGGATTGTTCCGGTTCTGTGCGGCAGTGCGCTGAGGAACATCGGCATTCAGCCAGTTCTCGACGCCATTGTGGATTATTTGCCTTCCCCCCTGGATATGCCCCCAATTCACGGTTTCGAGCCCCGCTCCGGCCTGGAGGAGCTGCGTTACCCCGATGACAATGCCCCGTTCTCTGCTTTAGCCTTCAAGATAGTCACCGACCCCTTCGTCGGCCGCCTGGTATATCTCAGGATATACTCTGGGAGGATGAATTCCGGGGCGGTAGTTTATAACGCTGTTACGGGGAAAAAGGAACGGATCGGTCGCCTGTATCAGATGCACGCCAATGATCGGCTGGAAATTCCGGAAATTGCCAGCGGCAGCATTGCGGCCGCTGTCGGATTGAGGAATACCTCCACCGGTGATACGATTTGCGACACCGAACATCCGATCATTCTGGAATCAATCACCTTCCCTGAGCCGGTAATCTCGGTCGCCATCGAGCCCAGCTCCAGAGGCGATCAGGACCGGATAGTGGATGCCCTTACAAAGCTCGCTGAAGAAGACCCGACATTCAAGGTGCAGTATAATCAGGAAACCGGACAAACACTCATCTCCGGCATGGGAGAACTTCAGTTAGAGGTTATCGTAGTTCGCTTATTGCGCGAGTTCAGGGTGAAAGCAAAGGTAAGCAGACCCCGTGTGGCTTACAAGGAAACCATAACTATCCCTGCCAGGGCTGAGGGTCGCTTCGTTCGCCAGACCGGCGGGAGGGGTCAATACGGGCACGTGTGGCTCGAGATCGAGCCCCTGCAGCCCGGCACGGGATTCGAATTTGTCAATCGCATCCAGGGCGGGGTTGTACCCCGCGAATATATCCCGGCGGTGCAGACTGGGATCAAGCAAACCTTCGCCGAAGGGGTTATCGCCGGCTATCCGGTGGTTGACGTCCGGGCGACCATTGTGGACGGCAGCTATCATGAGGTGGACTCCTCCGAGCCAGCCTTCAAGATGGCCGGTGCCATAGCAGCGAGGGAATGTGTGCGGAAGGCCGCACCGGTCATCCTTGAGCCCATCATGAAACTAGAGGTAGTCACACCCCAGGAATTCCTCGGCGATGTGATCGGCGGCCTCAATGCGAGGAGGGGAAACATCGATGGGATTAAGTCACTGGATGCGCTCGCCGTAATCCAGTGTTATCTTCCCCTGGCGGAGAGCTTTGGTTATGCCACTGACTTGAGGTCGATAAGTCAGGGCCGGGCGAGCTTTTTTATGAAGTTTGATCGCTACCAGGCGGTTTCTAAGGAACTGGCTGATAGCATTATGGAAAAATATCGGATCGGGAGATAGCGGATAATATGCCAAAACAAAAAATCAGGATCAAACTAAGGTCTTACGATCATCGGGTAATCGATCAATCGGCGGCTCATATAGTTGAGGCGGCAGAAAGCACCGGGGCTGCGGTAGTGGGGCCTGTGCCTCTACCCACCCATATCAAGAAGTTCTGCGTTATCCGCTCGCCGGTGATTGATAAGGACTCTCGGGAGGAGTTCGAGATCCGCACTCACAAGCGATTGATAGATATACTCGATCCGACATCGAAGACGGTCGAGGCCCTCACCCGCCTCAATCTGCCCGCCGGGGTGAGCATCGAGATAAAGATATAATAGGTAATGGGTAATGGGGGCTACAGGGTACCCCTATAACCTATTACTCAGGATTAATATGGTCTTTGGAATTTTAGGTAAGAAGATAGGCATGACTCAAACCTTTACCGAGGACGGCGTAGTGGTGCCGGTTACAGCCATCGAAGCGGGTCCCTGTATGGTGACGCAGGTCAAGAGCCTGGATACCGACGGATATAACGCCGTCCAGCTTGGATTTGGAGAGTCCCGGCGATTGAACAGACCGGAGAGGGGACACCTGAAGAAGTTGGGGGCATTCAGGCACCTGCGTGAATTCAGACTCGAGGATATCGCCGCAATCGAGCCCGGACAGAAGGTAAGCGTCGATATATTCCAGTCCGGCGACATCGTTGATGTGGTCGGCACTTCGAAGGGAAGGGGCTTTGCCGGGGTAGTAAAACGGCATCATTTCAGCGGCGGACCCAAAACGCACGGACAGACCGATCGGCACCGTGCCCCGGGATCCGTCGGGGGTGGTACCGATCCCGGTAAGGTCTGGAAAGGACAGCGCATGGCGGGACATATGGGCAATGCCCGGGTTACCGCCAGGAACCTTAAAGTGATACTGGCCGACCCCGACCGAAATCTGCTTCTGGTTCGGGGCGCAGTGCCCGGGGCCAAAAATGGTTTGTTGATTATTAAGAAAGCGAGGAAGTATTAGGAGAATTGCCTAGCTTTCAAAGACTTAAGGCAATTCAGAGGGGTAATGGTTTGGGGAAGAGATAAGTGATGAGCGAGATCTATCTGAAGCTTACCATCGCAAACATCAAGGATCCAGAACGCCAGCAAGAGACTTTGTTCCTGGTAGATACCGGGGCCACCAGAGCTTGGGTATCGAAAGAAATAGCTGAAGGCGTCGGGATAGAGCCTGCCGGAATTGTCCGACTGGAACTAGCGGATGGCAGCATCACGGAACGTCCCTATGGATTCTGTCTCTTTGTCTACAACGGAGAGATCGTGGCCGGGAATGTCGTTATAGGCCCGCCAGGGTGTGAACCGCTTGCGGGTACCCATGTCCTGCAGGACTTTCGAATAATCGTTGATCTAGAGCGCCATGAAGTGATTCGAGGCCAGGCGATGCGGGCAAAGCGAAAAGTGGGGAGACATAGTGCAAGTTTTAGTGTATAATACTCAAGGGGCAATAGTAGGGCAGCTTGACCTGGATGAGAGGGTCTTCGGTGTGCCGATGAATGAGGCCGTTGTTCACCAGGCGCTGGTGAGGCAGCGGGCCAACGCACGCGTGGGCACTGCCAGCACCAAGACACGCAGCAACGTGTCCGGAAGTGGTCGCAAGCTGTATCGCCAGAAGCATACCGGTCGGGCGCGAGCGGGGGACTTAAGATCGCCACTGCGTCGTCATGGGGGCATCATATTTGGGCCCTCCCCCGGGCCCCGTTATCGGCAGCGAATGCCCAAGAAGATGCGTCGCCTGGCGATAAGGTGCCTCCTCTCGGCAAAAGCCTCCAATGGAGAACTGAAGGTGATAGATAAACTGGAGATGAGCGAACCCAAAACCAGGGAGATGATCGGCATGTTGCAAAGATTAGGGATCGACCGCTCGGCGCTCATTGCTTTATCCTCCCCGAATACTAACGTGGTTAGGTCGGCGAGTAATATCGAGGGAACCAAGATAATCCAGGCTCAGCTATTGAACATGGTTGATTTGCTCTCTCACCAGAATTTGATAATCACCGCCGATGCAGTACGGGTGGTGGAGGGGCTTTGGGGAGGTAATAGGTAATATCGAGATGCATATCTACGAGGTGCTCCGCCGACCGGTGATCACCGAGAAGAACACCGACCTGATGGTCCGGAACAAGTACGTTTTTGAGGTTATGAAAGGCGCTAATAAGGATCAGGTCAAAGCCGCAGTGGAGAAAGCCTTCAAGGTCACGGTTGTCTCGGTAAACACGGTCATGCTTCCCAGCAAGCCCAGGGGCTATGGGAGGCTTAAAGGACACCGGCCATCCTGGAAGAAGGCCATTGTCACCCTCAGGGAGGGGGATAAGATCGAGATCTTCGGAGGAGTATAAAGGAAGTGGGAGTCAAGATATACAAGCCGACATCGCCAGGCAGAAGAGCCATGACCGGCCAAAGCTTCAGTGAGCTGACTAGAAAGAAGCCGGAGAGATCGCTCGTCGTGCCCCAGCGCAAGAAAGGCGGTCGTAACAACCAGGGACGGATAACGGTACGACACCGCGGGGGGGGGGCGAAGAGAAACTACCGCATTATTGATTTTAAGCGGGATAAGTTTGACATTCCCGGCAAAGTGGCTGCCATAGAGTATGACCCCAACCGCTCGGCGCACATCGCCCTTATCCACTACGTCGATGGCGAAAAGCGATATATACTCGCCCCACTGAACCTCAAGGTCGGAGCGGAGATTATGTCCGGCGGAAATGCGGAGATCAAGGTGGGGAATGCCCTGCCGCTACGACTCATTCCCGCAGGCACCCCGATTCATAATATTGAATTTCAACCGGGACGGGGGGGGCAACTGGTGCGAAGCGCGGGAACCTCAGCTCAGCTCATGGCAAAGGAGAATGACTATGCCCTGGTACGGCTCCCTTCGAAGGAGATTCATCGTATTCGAGTGGAGTGTATGGCAACCATCGGGCAAGTGGGAAGCGTTGACCATGATAGCATCAGCCTGGGCAAAGCGGGCAGGAAGCGACTCATGGGTTGGCGCCCGACGGTGCGGGGTTCAGCCATGTCACCACGTGATCATCCCCATGGTGGTGGTGAGGGGAGAACAGGAATAGGTCTTCCTGGTCCCAAGACCCCCTGGGGCAAGCCTGCGTCTGGTGTTAAGACCCGAAAGAACAAACGTAGTGACAATATGATCGTTAAGAAAAGGTAATCCAATTAGTGTGTAGCGCATAGCGTGTAGGGGGGGTAGGGAGGGGCTATACGCTACCTACTACACGCTACCTATTAGCGGGAGGTTAACTTGGGAAGATCCACGAAGAAAGGCCCCTTCGTCGATGTCAAGTTGATGAAGAAGGTGAATGCCCTCAGAGAAAGCGGGCAGAAAGCGGTGATCAAGACGTGGGCTCGGAGTTCAATGGTCATACCTCAAATGGTTGGGATCACCATGGCGGTTCATGATGGCAGGAGACACGTCCCTATTTTTCTCACCGAAAATATGGTAGGGCACAAACTCGGAGAGTTCGTCCCCACGCGGACTTATCGCGGACACACCGGCAAGGCAGAGCGAATATCTCACGGGGGCAAGAGGAAATGATAGCGAGTAGCGTGTAGCGGGTAGCCCCCCCTACCCCCTACACGCTATGCGCTACACGCTAGAAAGATGGAAGTAAGGGCAACGGCAAGAGGAGTAAGGGTTTCGCCACAGAAGGCGCGGCGAATTGTCGATTCGGTGCGAGGAAAGACGCCCGATGAGGCTCTGGCTATTCTGAGATTCATGCCTAGCCCGACGGCTCGTATCGTGGCGCGGGTGGTGAAATCGGCCGCTGCCAATGCAGAGAACAACTTCAAGATGTTGCCGTCAGAGATTAGAATCGTAAGAGCGTTTGTCGACGAAGGGTTGAGGATGAGGAGAATCCGTTTTAAGGCCCGCGGAAGGGTAAACCCGATTCTCAAACGCCTGAGCCATATTACCATCGTGGTTGAGGAGAGATAGATGGGGCAGAAGGTTCATCCCATGGGATTCCGACTCGGTTCCTATAAGACCTGGCTATCCAGGTGGCACGACAAAGGGAGCTATGCCGATCTTTTGCACAAGGATCTAGCCGTTCGCCGCGCTATTGAATCTCACTATCAAAGGGCCGGAATCTCCCGAGTGGAGATCGAGCGTGGCACCGGTGAAATCACCATCATCATCAATACCTCCAGGCCGGGGATAGTCATCGGACGTGGTGGTCAAAGAGTTGATGAGATGAGGGGGATACTGCAGAAACTGACGATGAAGAAGGTTCATCTGAATATTCAAGAGATTCGAGAGCCAGACCTCGATGCTTACCTGGTAGCCAGAAATATCGCCGACCAACTTGAGAGAAGAATCTCTTATCGCCGGGCGGTAAAGCGGGCTATCTCCCAAACTATGGAGGCTGGGGCCAGGGGAATAAAAGTCAGGATCGGCGGGAGGCTTGGGGGGCATGAGATCGCTCGACGCGTAACGGAGCACCAGGGCAGCGTTCCGCTTCACACCCTGTGCGCCAACATTGACTACGGTCTTGCAGAGGCGCTCACTAATACGGGCAAGATTGGGGTGAAGGTCTGGATTTATAAAGGCAATTTTATCCCCGAGCCCCGCCGCGTAGCCGAGGTCGGGGTGTTGGAACCTGCCACCGAGTCAGTGGAATGATAAAAGATCGGGTTCGATAAATCGAACCCCTACGTTTATGATGAAAGATGCTGCAGCCGAAGAGAGTAAAATTTCGTAAGAGCCAGCGTGGTCGTCGCAAAGGCAAGGCATACTCGAGCAACGTGGTGGACTTCGGCGAGTTCGGATTACAGGCTCTCGAGCCAGCCTGGGTTACCAGTCGCCAGATCGAGGCCGCCAGGCGGGCCATCGTGCACCATACCAAGCGAGGAGGTCAGGTTTGGATTCGTATCTTCCCGGACAAACCGGTCACCGCCCGGCCACCTGAGACTAGAATGGGCAAGGGTAAAGGGCCGGTGGATCACTGGGTGGCAGTGGTGAAACCGGGCAGAGTGCTATTTGAGATCGCCGGCATTCGCGAGGACATGGCACGGGAGGCACTGCGCCTAGCCTCACATAAACTTCCTATTTCTACCCGGCAGATTACTAAAGAACAAAGGATAGTCACATTGGAGTGATTGGTAATTAGCGATTAGTGGGCGGGGTAACGCTAGTTACTAATCACTTTATCTGTGGCTGAATAAAAGAGTGCGAATAAGCGAGATTCGGAAACTGAATTACCAGGAGTTGAAGCGAGAGCTTGAGATCTCCCGCCAGGAGCTTTTTAATCTGCGATTCAGAGCAGCTACCAAGCAATTGACAAACTATCGTGAACTCAATAAGGTGAAGAGGACAATCGCCAGACTCAACACGGTGATCCGAGAACAGGAGGTAATTGGTAATTGGTAATTGGTAATTAGGGGTACGAGGTAACCCCAATCACCAATCACCAATCACCAAGTGATGTTATGGGGAACAGACGAACCATTGTGGGCAATGTGGTGAGCAATAAGATGGATAAGACCGTGGTGGTGATGGTTACGACGCGCCGTCAGCACCCTCGCTATAAGAAGTACATCGAGAATAGTAAGAAGTTCAAGGTCCATGACGAGACTAACGCCTGTAATGTCGGTGATAGGGTGAAGATTACCGAAACGCGACCCCTCTCCAGGGAAAAGCGTTGGAGAGTGGCCGAAAGGATAGTAGGTAGCGGGTAGCCCCTACCCCCTACACGCTATGCGCTACGCGCTAAATACATGATTCAGATATACACCAGACTTAGAGTTGCGGACAACTCCGGCGCGCGGGAAATTATGTGTTTCGGCATCCCTGGAGGTACGGGGAGAAGATATGCGACGGTGGGGGATTTGATCGTGGCCTCAGTTAAGGAGACCGTACCCGGTTCTGCGGTCAAGAAAGGAGAGGTAGTGCGGGCGGTGGTGGTCCGGGTGGTAAAGACATATGGCCGTCGCGATGGCTCGCATATCAGGTTCGACGAGAATGCCGCGGTTATCTTAGACGAAAGAGGAAACCCCAAAGGTAGCCGCATATTTGGTCCCGTAGGGCGAGAGCTTCGGGAAAAGAATTTCATGAAGATTGTCTCGCTGGCCCCCGAGGTGCTGTGATGAGAAAGATCCGAAAGAATGACGAGGTGGTGATAATCCTGGGAAGGGATCGGGGGAAGAAGGGAAAGGTTCTGCTCTCCATCCCGGAGGATGATCGTCTGATAGTCAAAGGGATCAATATGATCAAGCGGCATACGAAACCCGGGCGCACGATGAGACAAGCCGGAATCATCGAGCGGGAAGCGCCGCTGCACGTCTCCGATGTGAAGTTGATCTGCAAGAAGTGTAATCAGCCTACCCGTGTGGGGTTTCGTCTCCTGGAAGACAGGAGCAAGGTCAGATTATGCAAGAAATGCCATGAGGTGATCGATTGATGGCCCAGATGCCACGACTCAGGCAGAGATACCACCAAGAAATAGCCCCCCGGATGGTGAAGGAGCAGGGGTATCAAAGCATAATGAGAGTGCCACGTCTGGAGAAGATCGTGCTCAACATCGGTTTGGGCGAATCTATCCAGAATCCTAAAGCTCTGGAAGCAGCCTCTATCGACCTGGCGACGATCTCCGGACAACGCCCGGTGACTACGCGTGCCAGGAAGTCGATAGCTGGTTTCAAGCTGCGCCAGGGCATGACGATTGGACTGGTAGTAACCCTGAGGGGCAGGAGGATGTATGATTTCCTGGATCGGTTGGTTAATGCGGTCCTCCCTCGCATAAGGGACTTTCATGGAGTCTCCCGAGATTCCTTCGACGGCCGAGGTAACTACTCTTTAGGAATAAAGGAGCAGATTATCTTCCCCGAGATAAACTATGCTAAAATAGATAAGATTCGGGGTTTACAGATTTCTATCGTAACCACGGCGCGCACCGATGAGGAGGGGAGACGTCTTTTGGAGCTCATGGGCATGCCCTTCGCTAGATAAGGAGATACTGTGGCAAAGACTTCTCAAGTAGTAAAATCTCAGAGAATCCCCAAATATGCGGTGAGGCATAGGAATCGCTGCCGTCTCTGTGGCCGACCCCGGGCCTATCTGCGCTATTTTGAGCTCTGCCGCATTTGCTTCCGAAAGCTGGCCAATGAAGGCTACCTCCCCGGGGTGAGGAAGTCCAGTTGGTAAAACAGTCGCTAGTCGCTAGTCGGGCAGTCCAGGGGCAGGGAGGGGGACTATCGACCATTGACTAATTTGGAGAACAACCATGAGTGATGTCATAGCCGATATGTTAACCAGGATCAGAAACGCCAATATGGTTGGCGCTGATTTCACCCTGGTTCCCTCCTCTAAGATCAAGATCGCCATCGCCAAGGTGCTCAAGGACGAGGGATTCATCAGGGATTACGGGATATTGACGAGCAATACACCGCAGCGGGTCATAAAGGTACATCTTAAGTACACTGCGGAAAAGGAGCCGGTGCTGAGAGGCCTTAAACGCGTAAGCAAACCCGGTCTGAGGGTGTATGCCGGAAAAGGTGAAATCCCCCGGGTATATGGCGGATTGGGGATCGCCATTCTCTCTACTACCCAGGGGATAATGGTGGGAAAAGAGGCATGGCGGAAGGGAATTGGCGGCGAAATTCTATGCTATGTATGGTGAGAGACGATGTCGAGAGTAGGTAGGAGACCGATACCGGTACCTGAAGGGGTTGAGATGAGCTTTAAGGGAGGCGAGGTTTTCGCCAGAGGTCCCCGGGGAATGCTCAGCCGTTCCATACCCCCCGATATGTTGATTGAATTTAGTAATGGGATTCTCATAGTATCAAGGCCCACCGATAGTAGGATCCATCGTTCCCTTCACGGTCTCACCAGGACGATTATCGCCAACATGGTTCAAGGGGTAAGCGGGGGGTTTCAAAAGGGTCTGGAGGTCGTGGGGGTGGGATACCGAGCCCAGGTTTCGGGAGGGAAACTGATCTTCCAACTGGGTTATTCCCATCCTGTCGAGGTCTCGGCTCCACCGGGTATATCATTTAGCGTCGAAGGAACCAATAAGGTGATGGTCTCAGGGATCGATAAGGAGCTGGTGGGTAAGGTAGCGGCGCAGATTAGAGCGCTGAGATCACCCGACCATTATCAAGGCAAGGGCATACGCTATTCCGGTGAGCAGGTGCGTCTAAAGGCAGGCAAATCAGGGAAGGCCAAGAAATAACATGACAAGCGCGGTAGATACCAGAGTTAACCGGAGGAAGCGGCATCTGCGGATTCGAAGGCGGGTCCGAGGTACGGCTATGAGGCCTCGTCTTTGCGTTTTCCGCAGCCTGAAGTATGTCTATGCCCAGCTTCTGGATGATACCTCGGGGCAGACTCTGGCGTCAGCTTCCTCGATTGATCCCGAGTTGAGGGCACATACTCAATCTAAGACCAAGACCGAGGATGCTAGACTCGTGGGCGCATTATTGGGCCGGCGGGCCCTGGATAAGGGAATTGAGCAGGTTGCCTTCGATCGTGGGGGATACAAGTATCACGGCCGGGTTAAAGCACTGGCAGAGGCAGTTAGAGAAGCGGGACTAAAATTCTAGAGCTGAGGGATAGGGGATAACCCATAACCCCTAACCACTAAAATGGATTGAAGCAAACATGAATGAAAGAATTGATCCAGAGGAGCTAAGCCTGACAGAGACGTTGGTTCATGTCAGACGGGTAGCCAAGACGGTGGGCGGAGGGCGGAAACTTTCCTTCAGCGCCCTGGTGGTGGTTGGCGATAATCAGGGTCATGTAGGCTCCGGTCTCGGTAAGGGCAAAGAAATTCCGGTAGCCATCAGAAAGGGGACCGCCGTAGCCAGGAAGAACCTTATTCGGGTGCCGATGAACGGGAGCACTATCACTCATGAGATAACTGCCAAGTTTGGCGCTGCTAAGGTCTTGCTCAAACCAGCGGCCCCCGGAACCGGGGTGGTTGCCGGCAAGTCAGTCCGGTCCGTGATTGAGTCCGCCGGGATAAGGGATATCCTGAGCAAATCGCTCGGCAGCTCCAATCCCGTCAATGTAGTTCAGGCGACTATGCGCGCGCTGAGCGAACTCAAGGACCCGAAAGAGGAATTAGCCAGGCGTGCTAAAACTTGAAATGAAGATATCTAAACTGCGCATTACCTGGAAGAAGAGCGCTATCGGTTATGCCCGGAATCAAAAGAGGGCGGTTAAGGCCCTGGGATTTCATGTATTGAACGACGTAGTTGAGCATAATGATTCGCCGCAAATTCGCGGCATGATCCGGAAGATCAGGCATTTGGTCAAGGTGGAAGAAATCGGACGGGAAGGTGAGGCTTGAAGCAGAACGAGTTGCGTTCCCCGGCGGGCTCCAAACATAAACGGAAGAGGGTGGGCCGTGGCCTCGGCAGTGGCCACGGCACCTATTCCTGCCGTGGACTCAAGGGACAGAAGTCTCGATCCGGGGGCGGGGTTCGCCCACTCTTTGAGGGAGGACAGAACCCCCTGGCGAAGCGATTGCCCTACAAGAGAGGCTTTACCAATATCTTCCGTACGGAATATGCCATCGTTAATGTAGATCGATTAAATGTCTTTCCTGAGGGTGAGGAGGTAACCCCTGAGGTGCTGGTATCCGCGGGGATACTCAAAGGGCTCAGGGACCCGATCAAGATTCTGGGGCAAGGTGAGCTCACTCACCATTTAGTGGTCAAGGCCAACAAGTTCTCACAGACGGCTAAGAATAAGATAGAAGGTGCTGGGGGAAGAGCGGAGGTGATCATCTGATGCAACGCTCCGGGGGCGGGATGCCCAAATTACTGCAGGCGGTGATGGACTCCATTCGTCACCCCGACTTGAGGCGGAAGCTGCTTTTCACCTTCGGCATTCTGGTGAGTTTTCGCCTTATGGCCCATATTCCGCTGCCAGGGGTGAATGCGGGGGCACTCCGTGAGCTTTTCGATGCGGGAGAGATGCCACTCTTAGGTATGCTCGACCTCTTCACCGGCGGGGCGCTACGGAACTTCAGCATAGTCGCCGTGGGGATTTTTCCCTACATAACCGCCTCGATCATAATGCAGCTTCTGGTGCCGGTGATTCCCCAACTTCAGGCGCTGTCTAAAGAGGGAGAGGGAGGGAGAAACAAGCTGAAGCAGTATACCCTCTGGCTGACTGTCCCCCTGGCTATGCTTCAAGGGTATGGGCATCTGGTCCTCTTCAGTCGGCCCCTGGTGCCGGGGATACCACCTGCCATCGTTGGCGTCGGCCTCGAATACCTGCTCCCCACGCTATCGATGATGCTCTCCCTCACGGCGGGCACGATGCTGCTTGTATGGCTGGGGGAACGCATCACCGAGAGCGGCATCGGCAACGGCATCTCGATAATCATCTTCGGCGGGATCGTGGCCGGGATGCC
>QLUN01000079.1 GCA_018725455.1 Chloroflexota bacterium | reverse complement strand
TATGAGCCGGGAGATGATAAGACACAATAGGAGCATCAAGGAAACCCTTAGAGAGGTATTCCCCGGTGTCGTTACAATCCCGGGTGAGTGGTGGATTTTCTTAGCACCTGCGGAGGCTACAATGCCTGCCCAGGACATCCTTGAGACGATTAGTCGCCGTTTTCAAGACATAAATCTGGGGACGAGACTCTTGAGCATCCCCTATTTCGAGTACCGGCTCTGTCCGGCGAGAATGGAACGCCTGTTGGCGTTAGCTCCCCCTCTTTATGTTGAAATTAACCGTGACCTTCAGCCAAAAACCACTTTTTATAGTCTGGCTCTATGGAATGTGATGTTTTATCCTGGCTTAAGGGGTTTCTTCGACTGGGTTTCGGGGCTGGACTGGTGGTGGTTTGCTATCCCATTCGGGTTTCTCTTACTTGTGCCCGCCTCCGTGAGATGGCGGGGTGGTCGTTCAAAGGCCACGCATTTACCGGCTGCCCTGGCAATTATGACCAGTGGCTTTGCCGGGCTGACCTTCAGCATCATCGTGCTCTTTGCCTTCCAGACACTTCACGGTTATCTCTATCAGAAGATAGGCATCCTGGTGGCTGCCTTTATGCTGGGGCTAGCCCTGGGAGGATTTCTTATGACCCGCATAATGAACGGATTGAGGAATGACACCCTCGCTTTGGCTAAGGTAGAGCTTGCCATCATCGCCTATTCACTTGTGCTGCCGCCCCTGCTGATATTGCTTTTTGCTCATATCGCCCAGATACCCGCTTTCATACCGGAGGAGTTGCCATTGCTCTTGCTAAACTGTGTGGCCGGTTTCCTGGTAGGTTTACAGTTTCCCCTGGCGAATAAGATATATCTGGGGGATAATGCCGGTGTCGGTCGAGTAAGCGGCACCCTTTATGCCGCTGACCTTTGTGGAGCAATCTTCGGAGCTCTCCTGACCGGTGTTTTCCTCATTCCTATTCTAGGAATCGCCGGAACCTGTCTGGTAGTAGCCATGTTTAAGATAGCGAGTCTCGTTGTGCTCATTACATCAGCAATCATATGGAGAGAAGCAAGACCATAACCGTAAGCTTTCCACGCATTGTTCGGGATGATATAATCGATAGACAGGATAAACAATCATGGTAGAGGTCTTTCTCTTTGGACTTCTCACAGGGATAGGGCCATGTGTGATCCACATCGCCCCCATGCTCGGCTTCTTCGCCGCTGGGGAAGGGTGGAGGAAGGGGATTGTGGCTGCCTTAGCCTTTTCTTTCTCGAGGCTCTTAGGTCATACTTTGCTCGGCGCTGGGGCCGGTTTAATTGGAATTTCCCTGGTGAGCTATCTTGGAGCAGGGGAACTTGTCGCCTGGGCCCGGATAGGTGCCAGCTCCTTCATCATCTTCCTGGGGATGCTTATCATCCTGGGAAAGCAGCCCCGGGTGCATCTGTGTCAGACTTTGAACCGATACTTTGTCCATAAACCCCTCCTCTCAATGGCGCTCCTGGGGTTCCTGGTGAGCATTACCCCTTACTGCGCGCCTTTCCTGGGTGTCCTCACCTACATCGTTATGATGGGAGATGTCTGGCTGGGGGCACTTTACAGCTTCAGTTTCGGGCTCGGGGCGGTGGTGGCCCTGCTCATCCTTGGCCCCCTCGCTGGACTTCTCCCCCGCCTGGTGTTCAAGACGCCGCGCATATTCGAATTCTTCCGCCGGGGCTGCGGGGCCCTGCTTCTTCTCTTTGGAATAAGGCTTCTGCTTACTGCCATTGGAGGGTTATGAAAAATCTTCTCACCGGGACAAAAGCCATCTCTCTCCTCGTTCTGGGGCCGTTACCTCTGTTCTCTTGGAGTATGGACCTCACCTTTCAACAGGTATTCTCTTGTCGGAATGAAGCTTAAGCCGGGGCATTGTGAAGGCTGCTTCGACTGTGCCCGAAAATGCCCCGCAGGGTTGAGCTTCCCGGCAAAGGAATGGGAGAGTTTGGAATGCTTCCGCTGCCTGGAGTGTTATACCGCTTGCAAAGAGAAGGCTGTTGGATTTAAACTTAAAGGGGGTGGATAAAATGAAGTTTTGACTTGCAAACGAAAAGCCACTGGGTCTAAAATTAAAGGAGGTGATAAAATGAAGCTTCGACGTCTCTTAGAAATCTTCGCACTCGTTTCCTTCATCATCATCGGTTTTGTGATCGTCTGGGGTGGTGTTCCATTTTTCGGGGAGGCTTTGCCTCCGGAAGAACCCCCTCTGCAGGAGGCTTTGCCCCCGGAAGAACCCCCTCTGCGGGAGGTTTTGCCCTCGGAAGAACCCCCTCTGCGGGAGGCAAGATTCTGGGTGGGGCTGGGGGACGGGTGGGTGCAGTGCACCCTTTGTTTCCGCAACTGCACCATTGCTGAAGGGAGGCGGGGCTACTGCACTGTGAGGGTAAATCGGGGAGGAAGGCTTTATACCCTCGTCTATGGCATGGTGACCGCCCAGGTTGATCCGGTGGAGAAGGAACCCCTCTTTCACTTCCTACCAGGGACTTTAACCCTGTGTTTCGGGACCGCCGGCTGTAACTTCAAGTGCATCTTCTGCCACAACTGGCGACTAGCGACCAGAACCCCCGAGGAGGTCGGAATTCGTAACTTCACATCCCCTGAATATGCGGTGGGCATAGCAATAGAACTCGGCTTGACCTCTATCTCCTTTACCTACAATGAGCCTACCGTCTTCTATGAATGGGTGTACGATGTCGCTAAACTTGCCCAGGAGAAGGGGTTAAGGACCTATTTTCATACCAATGCGGCGATAAACCCGGAACCTCTAAAGGCACTTTTGCCGCATCTGGACGCAGTCTGTGTGGACCTCAAAGGCTTTACCGCCGGGTTCTTCCGCGAGGTCGCCTTTGCCGACATGGAACCGGTGCTTAACACCCTGAAAATCATCAGGGAATCAGGGGTCTGGTTTGAGATTGTTAACCTGGTTATCCCTACCCTGAATGATGATATGGAGAGGATAAGGGAGATGTGTATCTGGATTAGAGATAACCTAGGGACGGATGTTCCTCTGCATTTCACCCGCTTTACCCCCGCCTTCAGGCTGACCAGGCTACCGCCGACGCCTATCCGAACCCTGGAGCAGGCCAGAGCGATTGCCATGGAGGTGGGACTGGAGTTTGTTAAAATCGGCAATGTCCCCGGGCATGAGGCTAATAACACCTTCTGCCCCCAATGTGGCGAGATCATAATCGAGCGGGTTCACTTTACCGTGCATGCCAACCATATTGAAGATGGCAACTGCAAGTTCTGTGGCCACCAAATCCCGGGGGTGTGGAAATGAATAAATCCAGTTTGCGAATAGGTATTGAGATAGTCGCCCTGGTATCTTTCCTGGTGATTGGGGGCATAGTTGTTTGGCAAGGCATCCTCTTCACCCCCGCGCCTGCTCCTCCTCCTCTTCCTCCTGTTGGCAACGGGGTGCTCACCGAGGCAAGGCACTGGGCAAGAATGGACGGAGAGACAGTTCAGTGCCGGCTCTGCTTCAGGAAATGCATTATCCCGGAGGGAGAAAGGGGGTTCTGCCGGGTAAGGGTGAACCGGGAGGGTACACTATATACGCTGGTCTATGGGAAGACCTATACCTGGCAATTTGCTCCCATTGAGAAGGATGGAATGTATCATCTCTTGCCAGGAAGCAGGCTTCTTGCTATAGCCACTGCCTCCTGTAACTTTCGATGCAGCTTTTGCCACAACTGGGCACTTACCCAGGTTGGGCCTGAAGGCAGATCCTACCGCGAATGGTCACCGGAAGAGGTAGTCGAGGCGGCGATAAGAGATGGAGCCCGGGCTATCTCAGGGACAATGAACGAGCCGACTATCTTCTTCGAATATCTTTATGATATCGCCAGATTAGCCAGGGAGAGGGGACTGAAGATGCAATTCCATACTAATGCCGGGATATCCCCTGAACCTTTAAGGGAACTCCTTCAGCATATGGATGGGGTGGTGGTGGATTTAAAGGCATTCACGGCTGAGTTTTACCAGGGCGTTGCCTTTGCCGAAATGGAGCCGGTGCTCAACACCCTGAGAATCATAAGAGAGGAAGGGGTCTGGCTTGAGATTGTTAACCTGGTTATTCCCACCCTGAACGACGATATGGACAAGATCAGGGAGATGTGTATCTGGATTAGAGATAACCTGGGGACGGATGTCCCCCTGCATTTCAGCCGCTTTTTCCCCAACTTTAAGCTGACCAGACTGCCGCCGACACCCATCGAAACCTTAGAGCAGGCAAGGGCAATTGCCATAGAGGTGGGACTGGAGTTTGTTACCATCGGCAATGTTCCCGGACATGAGGCTAACAGCACCTTCTGCCCCGAATGTGGCGAGACCCTGATTAAACGGCGCCATTTCGAGGTACTTGCCAACCATATTGAGGATGGGAAATGTAAGTTTTGCGGTCACCAGATCCCCGGCGTCTGGGAGTGAGATAGGCTATAAGGTAGTCAGCAAGGCGAGACTGGTCTATCTTGCGGTAATAGTTTAGTTTCTCCAAAAGCTAGATTCAATATCCACATTTCATTAAACCTGTCAAGCACAATTTTTGGAAAAACTTACCTATTACATCTTGCGACACAGGAATTTCAAAAATTCCTATGCTTCGTAAAGGGGCCAACCGTTTTAGGGGGTTTCAGGGGGGGGAATCCCCCTGATGAGCTTGATTGATTGAGCACCCGCACACAGGCACCAAGGTTTGTACTGCGACGGGAACTTCGAACCTGGGCATAACCTATCGCTTGCCCCGAGTCGCCGTCTTGACCCACTCCAGCGCACCGGGGGTGTCCAACCAAACGCCCGCGAATTCGGCAACATATGATACAGCTTCATTCTCATCCCCAAAACCTATGCGATCCGGTAGGTTAAGGGGCAAATCCCTCTGCCCAAGTAGGTAAGGGATAACATGGGGATTCTGCCGTATCGCTTTCTGGAGTTGTTTATTAGCTTCCCTGCCGGCACCCTGCTCAATGAAGGTGATCAGCGCCCTGGTGAAAAGCCAATCTGCTGAGCATTCATCTTTATACTGCCCCAGCAACTCCTTGGCATCATCGATGTCATTTCTCTCCATCAGGCAGCTCAGCAGTTTGTA
>QLUN01000078.1 GCA_018725455.1 Chloroflexota bacterium | reverse complement strand
GACTGCCGGTGATCATCAGACTGCTCGACCCGCCGCTCCACGAGTTCCTGCCCGGCTATGAAGAGCTACTGGTAGCGGTGACGGAATTGCGGCTCAAGGGCGATAACCCGGATCTCCTGGCAGAGAAGGAGCGTATGCTCCGTGCAGTAGGGGTGATGCGCGAGGCCAATCCGATGTTGGGGCTGCGCGGCGTCCGCCTGGGGATCCACATGCCGGAGGTGACGAAGATGCAGGTGCAGGCGATCTTCGAGGCGGCGTGCGATTGTGTTACGGAGGGGGTAGATGTCCACCCCGAGGTAATGATCCCGCTGGTCGGCCACGTCAACGAACTAAAAGAGCAGCGGACGGCGCTGGAAGAGGTCGCTAAACGGGTGATGGAGGAGCGGGGTATTGAGGTGGATTACCAGTTCGGGACGATGATCGAGATCCCGCGAGCTGCGCTGACCGCCGGTGAGATCGCCGAGGTAGCCCAGTTTTTCTCTTTTGGGACTAATGATCTCACGCAGACCGTCTTCGGTATCTCCCGCGACGACGCCGAAGCCGGCTTCCTGCTCGAATATCAGGAGAAGCGCATCCTGCCCGATAACCCCTTTGCGACACTCGATATCCCCGGCGTGGGCAAATTGATGGAGATGACGGTAAGACTGGGGCGCGAGACGCGGCCTGACCTTGAGATAGGCCTCTGTGGTGAACATGGTGGCGATCCCAAAAGCATCCTTTTCTGTCATAAGATCGGCTTGAACTACGTGAGCTGTTCCCCCTTCAGGGTTCCCATTGCCAGACTCGCCGCCGCTCAGGCATCTTTAAACCAATTTTATGATACAACGATCTAGAGTTGGATTACCTACTTAAATGATTTGACACGGGGGGATCTCCCTGCTTGTCGTGGCTACACCACAAGGGGACTTTTGCCAGAAAGACAATCCTCTTTGCGCTCGCCTTGCCGGTAGCTATTCTCGCCAACCTGCTGCGTCTGGTTGCCCTGCTTCTGATCGGCAGCCATTGGGGAGTCGAAGTCGCTATGACCTTTTCCCACGATTTTTTCAACTCGCTCTTCTTCGGGGTGTCAATTTTATGTTTGGTGCTTCTTGCCGGATTGCTGCGACGTTCGGGGAGGCTCGTCAGCAGTCAGGTTCCCAGGGACTTCCATAAAGAACGTTTTCTGTTATAATAGACGAGTGCTGTTATTTGGCCACACCGGGATCACTTTAGCCTTGGCGCTGGGAGTGGATAATGCTCTCCGCAGGCAAGCACTATTCCTCAGCAGAAGCGAGCAGGTAAGAGAGGTGGCCAATCCATCTCCGCTGGCACCTCGGCTCCCGGGACTGGCGGCCGCGATTGCCTCCGTTGACTACCGGCTGGTGCTGGTCGGCTCGATGCTGCCGGACATCATTGATAAGCCGGTGGGAATATACCTCTTCGGCGATACCTTCAGCAACGGCCGCATATTCGGTCACTCCCTGCTATTCTTCCTCATTATCCTGCTTGCCGGACTGCACCGCTATCTTCGATCCGGCAGGTCAGGCATTCTTGTCTTATCCCTCTGCTCCGGCTTTCATCTCATTTTAGACCAGATGTGGCTTGAGCCTCGAACCTTGTTCTGGCCGCTGTACGGACTGGCTTTTCCCCAATACGATATAACCCATTGGCTGGCAAACCTGATTGAGACCTTGAAAACGGAGCCGGCAGTGTACTGGCCCGAAATCGTGGGGATGCTTATCCTCATACTTTTCATGCTGGAATTGCTCCGAAACAGAGGACTGCTGAGTTTCGTGAGGAATGGTATTGTGAAATGGACTGTTACGACGTCCTGATAATCGGCGCCGGCCCGGTCGGAAGCCGCGTGGCCTGCAGGCTGGCCGGCCTGGGCTACAGAGTAGCGGTTTTTGAGGAGCACGAAGGGATTGGCGAACATGTCTGCTGCACCGGGATTATCAGCCGTGAATGTGCGCAGTTAGCCGGTATTAACAAAGTGTCCGACGAGTGTGTGCTGGAGGTGGCGCATTCGGCCAGGCTATTTGCCCCGTCAGGGGAGTTTCTGAGGGTCAATAAAGATGAAGTCTTGGCTTATATCGTCGATCGGGCTGCTTTCGATTGGCGCCTGGCGAAAAAGGCTCAGGATAAAGGGGCAGAGTATCTAATGGCCAGCTACGTAAGAGCCATCAAAGTTTCCGGTGACGAGGTTGAGGTGCTGGTCGAGCAGCGAGGGGAAGCGCTGACCTTCCGGGGCAAGGTAGCGATTATCGCCAGCGGGTTTGCCTCTAAATTGCCGCAGGAACTAGGCCTTGGACAGATAAAGGATTTCATCATTGGGGCTCAGACTGAGGTGGAAACCAATGGGATCCGGGAGATTGAGGTCTACTTCAGTCAGAGGATAGCCCCCGGATTCTTTGCCTGGATGGTGCCTGTTTCACAGCACCGGGCGCGAGTGGGACTTTGCTCGCGTGAAAAACCCGGCGCCTATCTGAGAGAGCTTCTGGCGCAGCTTGCGGCACAGGGGAAGATATCCACATCATCGGGCTCAGAGACGAGCCCGACTACCTGCGCCGGGGGCACTATCTTATACGGAGGGATTCCGCTCAAACCGCTACCCAGGACCTACGGCGACAGGGTACTGGTTGTTGGCAATGCTGCGGGACAGGTCAAGCCCACCACCGGTGGCGGGATACATTACGGTCTCCTCTGCGCCGATATTGCGTCCAAAGCCGTCCACGAGGCATTCGGCGCAAACGATTTCTCCCGGAGAAGGCTTGCCGAATACGAAAGGCTGTGGAAGGAAAAACTGGGGGGAGAACTCCAGATTGGTTACTTCGCCCGCAGGTTATATAACAGGCTTTCCGACAAGCGGATCGAGAAGATATTCAACATTATCAGAGACAACAACATCCATGAGGTCTTGCTTGATTCCCCGCATTTCTCATTTGACCGGCACGGTGGACTGATATTGGAGGGGCTGAAACATCTTGCGCCCTGGAAACACCTGTTCGGAAAGTACCGCATCCCGCGTGATGTGTAGTAAATGTTTCTTGCTCGCCATAACCTGGGAAAACTTGACCCCCCAAGGGAGGAGTGGCCAATCTTGGCTCATCGCATCGAGGAGATCCTTGCTGGTCAACAGTCCTTCCTTAATTCTCCACCTCATATTGAAAGCCTGGCCTCCCATTATGCCCAGCTTCTCAAGCGAAAGGAGATGCAAAGTATCCCGGCAGCCGAGGAGCAGGAACATGATTGGGAGACCGTTGACCTGCATTCCTTATCCCAGGGGGAATGCCGCACTATTGGAGGGGAAGCAGTGGGCTACGAGGCATTCAAACGCCTCGGCCTGCCCCAGATACTCTCCGACATAGGCTTCAGCCAGGAGGAGGTCAATAAAACCGCTCTCATGGTCATTGGTCGTCTCCTTCATCCATCAAGTGAAAGAGACACCGCCCTCTGGGGGAAGAAGATCAGCGCCCTGGATGAATTGCTGGGTACCGACTTTCAGCATTTATCCAACAATACCCTGTATCACCTTTCCGATCAGCTGGTCAAGCATCGGGACGAAATTGAGAAGCGTCTTTCGGAGAGGGAAAGGGACATTTTCCATCTAGGGGAAAAGATCATCCTCTATGATCTTACCAATACTTATCTTACCGGAAGGGCTCATGAGAGCTCCAAAGCTCGTTATGGTCGCTCCAAACAAAAAAGAAACGACTGTCCATTACTTACCCTGGCACTTGTCCTGGATGAGGATGGCTTCCCCAAAAGGAGCCGGATTTTAGCCGGGAATGTCAGCGAGCCGGGAACTTTGCGAGAATTCCTTCTCGCCTTCAAGGCTGAAGGTGAAGGACAACCCCCTCTCCTGATGGAACTTCCCACCGTGGTGATTGATGCTGGGATAGGCACTGAAGAGAATCTCAAACTCATCAGGGAGGAAGGCTTCCATTATATCAGTGTCGCCAGAAATAGACCTAAAGAGATTCCTCAGGAGGGGCTCACTATTATCAGGGAAGAAAAGGACTCCCCTATCAAGGCAAAACGATTGGATCATAAGGGGGAAGTTGTCCTCTATTGCCAGAGCTTGGCTCGGGAGCGAAAGGAAGAGTCGATGAAGGCTCGTTTTCAGAAACACTTTGAGGATGGTCTTGAGGCTACCCTCAGTTCTTTGAACAAGAGGAAGGGAATCAAGAGATATGAGAAAGTAATGCAACGTCTGGGACGCCTTCGGGAAAGGTATCCCACTATTGCCCAATTCTATCAAATAGAGGTAGAGCAGGAGTTAGGTATAGTCAAGAAGATCACCTGGTCCATAAGTGAGGAAGAGGAGCTGAAGGCCAGGTTCTCTGGTTCCTACTATATTCGTTCTGATAGAAGTGACCTTGATGAGAGGGAGCTCTGGTCACTTTATATGATGCTTACCTTTGTAGAAGAGGCCTTTCGCTGTCTGAAGAGCGACCTGAGGCTGAGACCGGTCTACCACCGGAAAGACCGCCGACTGGAGGGTCATCTGTTCATTACTGTACTAGCTTACCATCTTCTGGTAAGCATCCAGCGAGAACTGAAGAAGAAGGGGATCTCCCATCGCTGGGGGACCATAAGGAAGCTGTTGGCTACCCAGATGAGGGTGACGGCGTCTATGACGAATGACAAAGGGGAACGGATTTACATTCGGCAGACGACTGACCCCGAACCCTTCCATTTTGCGATTTACCGGGCATTAGGATTGCCACTGAATCCTTTGAGGGCAAAACGGTTGAGGAAGAAAAAGAAGTAGTGACCATAAACACGAAGAGGCACGGAAATTGAACGTAATTTTCCAAATTAGTGGTAAACTTAGGCTAGCCCGGACACTGAAATCAAGGGGTTGGGGAATTTCCGGACCTCCCGTTCGATGGCTTGATCTAGTTTCTTGACCTGTCGGGATAGGGTGCGGATGTTCTCCAGGGTAGTCCCCAGGATCAGGTTCAGGGGTTCATTAAGGGCAGAGTGAGGACGGTAGGAGTCTTGAGCTGCTCTCTTAACAACAGCGGCTACTGCCTCCGGGCGAGGGAAGTGATTCCTTCCCTCTTTGACTAAAAGGCTAGTTCCTCCAGCGGAAGCGCGTCAGACGCTGCAAGGGTTGATAGAGTTGATTGGGAATGAAGGGAGCAGGGAGTCGACCAAACCGGAGGCGCT
>QLUN01000077.1 GCA_018725455.1 Chloroflexota bacterium | reverse complement strand
AATAAAAAATCCCCTCCTGGCTTCAACCTGCTCTCCCGAAGAACGGCTCCTTCAGTACCATAGGCGGAGATAGTTTTAACGACCGTGTTCGGAATGGGAACGGGTGGCACCCCATCTCCTATAGAAACCAGGAAGGGAAAAAGAGAATTCCCCTAAAAATCTGTTACTACTCAGGTTGTTTAGGCTGTAGGCTACAGGCTGTTAGTTGTAGGCTATAGACTAACAGTCTACAGCCTATTGGTCCTACTACAAGCTTATCCACCTAAGAAGTTACAAAATCCATTAATCATTAATAGTACAAAGATCTTCACATACAGCTTTATCCGATATTAAAATGTCCTGGTCAAGCCCTCGATCTATGGGTCCTGGTAAGTTTAACTCCTTACAGAGCTTACGCCTCCAGGCCCTACTACCGGGTAGTCTTCCCGGGATCTTACTCCTTTTGTAGGATGGGAGATCTCATCTTGAGGAGGGCTTCGCACTTAGATGCTTTCAGCGCTTATCCCCTTGAGGATGGCTACAAAGCGATGCCCCGGGCGGGACAACTTTTACACCAGCGCCTCCTCCATCCTGGTCCTCTCGTACTGAGGATGGTGCCTCTCAGATCTCCAACGCCCACAGCGGATAAGGACCGAACTGTCTCACGACGTTCTAAACCCAGCTCGCGTGCCGCTTTAATGGGCGAACAGCCCAACCCTTGGGACCTTCTCCAGCCCCAGGATGCGACGAGCCGACATCGAGGTGCCAATCTTTCCCGTCGATATGGACTCTCTGGGAAGATAAGCCTGTTATCCCCGGGGTAGCTTTTATCCGTTAATCGATGGCCCTTCCACGCGGTACCACCGGGTCACTAAGCCCGACTTTCGTCCCTGCTCGGCCGGTTAGCCTAAACAGTCAAGCTCCCTTATGCCTTTGCACTTAAAAGAGGATTTCCAACCCTCCGAAGGGAACCTTTGGACGCCTCCGTTACCTTTTAGGAGGCGACCGCCCCAGTCAAACTGCCCACCTGACCCTGTTCCACCACCTGGTTCAAGGTGTCTGGTTAGAGTTTCAGTATAAGAAGAGTGGTATCCCAAGGTTGGCTCCAGAGAAGCTGACGCTCCTCCTTCTTAGCCTCCCACCTATCCTGTACATCCCAGACCAAAACTCCAGATCAGGCTACAGTAAAGCTCCACGGGGTCTTTCCGTCCTGCTGCGGGTAGCCCGCATCTTCACGGGCACTGCAGTTTCACCGAGTACCTTCTCAAGACAGCGCTCAACTCGTTACACCATTCATGCGGGTCGGAACTTACCCGACAAGGAGTTTCGCTACCTTAGGACTGTTATAGTTACAGCCGACGCTAACCGGGGCTTAAGTTCAAAGCTTCTCCCGAGTTAATCTCAGAATAACCTCTCCCCGTGACCTTCCGGCGCTGGTCAGGCTTCAGCCTCCATACCTGGCCTTACGGCTTTGCGGAGACCTGTGTTTTTAGTAAACAGTCGGTTGAGCTAATTATCTGCGACCCCTCTTACGAGGGGCTCCCCATATCCCTAAGTTACGGGGTTCTTTTGCCGAGTTCCTTAAGAAGGTTTCTCTCGTACGCCTTGGCACATTTATGCCTGCCTACCTGTGTCGGTTTGCGGTACGGGCAGTCCGGTTTCATCGCTTTAAGGGCTTTTCCAGGCTGATAGATTCAAACAGTTCCCCCTTACGGGGTCCCCATCCCTCCCTTAGGGGAGGTTAGACCAGGACCTTCTCCTGGATGTTCTCTTCTACAGCGTCCCCCTTAAAACTCCACCGGCCTGGTACGGGAATGTTGACCCGTTGTCCATCATCTACGCCCTTCGGCCTCAACTAAGGACCCGACTGACCCTGGGTGGACGACCCTTCCCCAGGAAACCTCAGGCTTACGGCGGTGAGGATTCTCACCTCACTTATGGTTACTTGTGCCGGCATTCTCACTTCCCATCCCTCCAACAGTCCTCACGGTCTATCTTCAGTGGAATGGGAACGCTCCCCTACCCCTCTTCTCCTAAGGAGAAGAAGTCACGACTTCGGTGGATCTTTTAAGCCCCCGGCATTATCGGCGCAGAACCACTCGACCAGTGAGCTGTTACGCACTCCTTAGAAGGTGGCTGCTTCTAAGCCAACTTCCTGGCTGTCTGAGTAGTTCCACTTCCTTAATACACTTAAAGACCTCTTAGGGACCTTAGTCGGTGATCTGGGATGTTTCCCTCTCGCCCATGGAGCTTATCCCCCACGGACTCACTCCCCGGGGCATGGTAGTGGTATTCGGAGTTTGACAGGGTTTGGAAACGCAGCCAGCGCCCCTAGCCCAACCAGTGCTCTACCCCCACTCCAAGCTCCCCGGAGGCTGCACCTAAATGCATTTCGGGGAGAACCAGCTATCTCCAGATTCGATAGGTATTTCACCTCTACCCACAGTTCCTCCCATAGATTTTCACCTCTAACGGGTTCGGGCCTTCAGTGAGTCTTACCTCACCTTCACCCTGACCATGGGTAGCTCATCTGGTTTCGGGTCTTAAGATGGTGATCTAAACGCCCTATTCAGACTCGGTTTCCCTACGGCTTCGAAGCGGAGCTTCTTAACCTTAGCCACCACCATCTTAAACTCGCCGGCTCATTCTTCAATAGGCATGCGGTCAAGCGGATCCGATTGCTCGGATCACCTCTCTCCCACCGCTTGTAGGCAAAGGGTTTCAGGTTCTATTTCACTCCCCTTCCGGGGTTCTTTTCACCTTTCCCTCACGGTACTAGTTCACTATCGGTCGCTTAGTAATGTTTAGCCTTGGGAGGTGGTCCCCCCGGATTCCCTGAAGATTCCTCGTGTCTCCAGGTACTCAGGTAGGTCTTAAGAAGGAAAAGGGTTTTCGGATACAGGGCTTTCACCTTCTAAGGCAGGGCTTTCCAGCCCGTTTCTCCTAACTCTTTTCTTGGTAACTTCTTGCCGGTTCTTATCTACCGGCCTAAGACCCCCTACAACCCCTTTAAGGAGAACAGGATAAGCTTTTAGCCTCCTTAAAGGTTTAGGCTGTTCCCCCTTCGCTCGCCGCTACTGAGGGAATACATGTCTGTTTCTTTTCTCTCGGGATAATTAGATGTTTCAGTTCTCCCGGTTCCCTTCCCCTCCCTATAGATTCAGGAGGGGATGCCTGCAGGTGGATCCTGCGGGCGGGTTGCCCCATTCGGGTATCCCCGGATCAAAGCCTGCTTGACGGCTCCCCGAGGCTTATCGCAGCCTGCTACGCCCTTCATCGGTCCTAAGCGCCAAGGCATTCACCCTTTGCCCTTACTAACTTGACCAAGACATTTTAATATCGGAATTCTATTTCTTTACTGCACTTTTTACTTTACTTTACTTTAGTTTGCTTTACTTTAGTTTGTTTTGCTGTAAATCTTTACTATATGTGAAGATCAAAAAAGGTGCTTTTACACCTGTAAGCCTGTTGGGAAGGAGTGCCCCCTAAACTACCGTCTTTCTTCTCCCTTAAAAAGGAGGTGATCCAGCCGCACCTTCCGGTACAGCTACCTTGTTACGACTTCGCCCCCCTTACGAAACACACCTTCGGCGCCTCCCTCCCTTGCGGGTTGGGTCCGGCGACTTCTGGTGCCCTCCATTCGGTTGGCGTGACGGGCGGTGTGTACAAGGCCCGAGAACGTATTCACCGCGGCTTGCTGATCCACGGTTACTAGCGACTCCGACTTCACGAGGGCGAGTTGCAGCCCTCGATCTGAACTGAGGATGGTTTTAAGGGGTTTGCTCTACCTTACGGCTTGGCTTCCCGTTGTACCACCCATTGTAGCATGTGTGTAGCCCAGGGCATAAAGGGCATGAGGACTTGACGTCATCCCCTCCTTCCTCCTGCTCTACGCAGGCAGTCTCCTTAGAGAGCCCCTTAAAACTCGCATCTTAAGGTGGCAACTAAGGACGGGGGTTGCGCTCGTTGCGGGACTTAACCCAACATCTCACGACACGAGCTGACGACAGCCATGCACCACCTGGATAGGCTCCCTCCCTTACGGGAGGGTCGCTTCCCTTTCGGTTCACTACTACCTATCTGTCCAACCCTGGTAAGGTTTTTCGGGTAGCATCGAATTAAACCACATGCTCCGCCGCTTGTGCGGGCCCCCGTCAATTCCTTTGAGTTTCAACCTTGCGGCCGTACTCCCCAGGCGGGTCACTTAACGGGTTACCTCCGGCACAGAGGATATTACTCCCCCACACCAAGTGACCAAAGTTTAGGGCTGGGACTACCGGGGTATCTAATCCCGTTTGCTCCCCCAGCTTTCGCCTCTGAGTGTCAGGAAAAGGCCAGGAAGCTGCCTTCGCCTTGGGTGTTCCTCCTGATATCTACGCATTTCACCGCTCCACCAGGAATTCCACTTCCCTCTCCTTTCCTCTAGCTCCTGAGTATCCCCAGTCTTCTTAAGGTTAGGCCTTAAGATTTTACCAGGGACTTTAGGAACCACCTGCAGGCCCTTTACGCCCAGTAAATCCGGATAACGCTCGCCACCCACGTATTACCGCGGCTGCTGGCACGCAGTTAGCCGTGGCTTGTTGAGGAGGTACCGTCCTTGCTCTTCCCTCCTTAAAGGGGTTTACGATCCGAAGACCTTCGTCCCCCACGCGGTGTCGCTCCGTCAGGCTTTCGCCCATTGCGGAAGATTCCCCACTGCTGCCTCCCGTAGGAGTCTGGGCCGTGTCTCAGTCCCAGTGTGGCTGGCCGTCCTCTCAGACCAGCTACCCGTCATCGCCTTGGTAGGCTATTACCCCACCAACTAGCTGATAGGACGCAGGCTCCTCGCAGACCGGTAAATTCCTTTACTCCCTCTTAAAGAGGGAGACTATCAGGTATTAACCCTACTTTCGCAGGGGTATCCCCGGGACTGCGGTAGATAACCTACGTGTTACTCACCCGTTCGCCGCTAAGGCTACTTGCGTAACCTCCGCTCGACTTGCATGTGTTAGGCGCACCGCTAGCGTTCATCCTGAGCCAGGATCAAACCCTCCGTGACAAATAGATCCGTGAGAGTTCATTCCTGAACTATTTTTCTTATTAAACTCTAAAGTAATTTTCAGGGGCTGTATTCCTTCCCCTGTATCAGGCTTATTAAGGTGTATGTCTCTGGTGGATACCACCAACCAGAGTGAGTATATATTACAGGAAAGAGGGGTGGGTGTCAATAGGT
>QLUN01000076.1 GCA_018725455.1 Chloroflexota bacterium | reverse complement strand
CCGGCTCCTGAATTAAAACCTGTGAAAAGCCATTTAAAGCTGCTTGAAAACTCCGCTTTAAACCTTTAGGTTTGTTTTTCATCTCATTTGAAAACTTCATTATTTTGACTTTAGCATGTTTTGTCTAAATTTGAAAGTCCCCCGGTTTTCTGATAGTATTATCCCAGATAATGCATGATGTATCTAAATGACTGCAAAAAATGACACGAAAACGAAGCTACGTGCATAATTTGGGTTAAAATGAATCCAGTCGTGGGCGATTAGCTCAGTGGTTAGAGCGCTTGCTTCACACGCAAGAAGTCACTGGTTCAAGTCCAGTATCGCCCACCATAACTACTCAGGTTCAAGGTTCCGGGGTTCGTTGAGTCCTCCCTCATTCTGGCCACCAGTCGATGCGCTGCCATCCGAGTGTCCTCCGCGTTCAAAACAGCGCCTATAACGGCTACAGAATCGGCGCCTGCTTCGAGTACCTCGCCTACATTGCTCTCGTTGACGCCTCCGAGGGCGACGACCGGCAATGAGACCGCATTCCTTATGTCACGTAGTCTCCCCAGGCCGATGACCTCGGCGCTGGGTTTTGTGGGCGAGGAATATATTGAACCCACTCCGATGTAATCCGCCCCTTCTTCCTCGGCCTTAAGGGCTAGTTCCACAGTGCGCGCCGAGCAGCCAATGATCTTATCCAGGGGCAGAATCTCCCGCGCCAGAGAAACGGGGAGGTCATTCTGGCCCAGATGAACACCATCAGCATCGGTCGCCAGAGCCAGGTCGATATAATCGTTGACGATGAAGAGGACACCAGCCTCGGCGCAAATCTGTTTTAGCTCACGGGTCAGCGGGATCAATTCCCTCTTGCTGCGATGCTTATCCCGAAGCTGGATTACCCTGGCTCCACCCTGGATTACCTGGCGGGCGGCCTCGGCCTCACTGAGTCTGGAGACGCTTCGCTCTGGAGACGCTTCGCTCTGGAGACGCTTCGCTCTGGAGTCCCCCTCCCCCCAACTCTCGACTCGCAGTGTCGGCGCATCTATGATCACGTAGAGGCCGGCGACTCGGTTTCTCCGGTCCTGGCGAATCAGCCTCAGAGCGAGTTCCCGTTCTATCTCATAGAGGGTGAATCTGGCCTCCTCAAAGCACCGCTCTCCCAGTTCGGCGGGCACTTGAGGCAGTTTAGCCAATTCCTCGAGAACGCGCAGGGATTCCTGTGCTCGCCTGGCATTGGCGGTGACCACATCGATCAGGTGCTTTCTATCTCCTCCGCCCACCCCTCCGCGCCCCACATCACCTGCCGAATCCCGCGCCGCTAACAGCCGGCTCCTGAGAGCGGGATCAATTGCTATCAGCTCGTGGCGCATGCGCCTGAGCTTCTCGGTAATCCGGATATCCTCCAGGATAAAGCGTGCTATATCCTCAAGGACACGCAGCCCCTCACCGAGACGGTCGAGATTTGCGTCGATGATGCGTAACATTGGAACGACCTATATTTCCTTAACGTTCGGCTGTAAATCCTTCGCCGGGGCTGGCATCTCGCCTTCCCTGGCAGCATCGATCATGCAGCGAACATGGGAAGGTATGTCCATCCCCATCTCGGCGAATCTCCTCTCTGCCGACCTCCCGATATTGCGTGGGTCCCTGTAGTAATCCGGACTGGCAAACATCCCGGGCTCGCCGGATGCCTCGTGAACGCCCCTTGTCGTCTTGCCGATCCCAAAACTGGAAACCAGGCGAACCAGCTCCATGCTGCCGCATGAGGGACAGGTGGTATTGATCGGCGAAGAGATGCTCCTCGCAAAAACGCTCGTTTTTCGGCGACAATCATGGCAACGGAATTCGTAAATAGGCATCTCCTCAGGCGCCTCCCTTCCCCCGATGTCGCCCATCATGGACTACTCTTCTGCCATCACCTGATCGACCGGCTCGCCACTCCCTAACAGCATATCCTCATGCTCAGTGCCCATCTCCTCACCGGTCGCCTGACTCATCCGGCGACTCCATTCGGCGAGAGCCCGGGGGTCACTGGACTCCAGTCCCCTCACCAATTTGGAATCCGAGAGTATATCTTCATAAAGCCCATGCCTCAGATACGACTCGCCCTTGCCGATGGAAAAACTGGAGAATAGCCGGGTTAATTCCTTCCCGCCACACCGGGGGCATTCTGGGGAAGGGTGCCCCTCAAATCCCTGAACTAAGATCGAGACACGGCGCTTACAATTTCCACAACGGTATTCATAGATCGGCATAAGATGTTAACCTCACTTTAGTGAACCAGTCACCAATCTACAGCGTTCTGGATGAGGTCAATCCTGGTGATCTTGCCACTCTGACCCATCTCGATTGCCACCATATCAATGCGCCAGGGCGAGGGCGAGTCTTGATGCGCCTGGACATAATACTGCCCCAGCTTGATGAGCTTCGCCTTTTTTGCGGCCGTTATCGACTCCTCCGGGGAACCGAATGCCAGACTCCTCCTGGTGCGTACTTCTACAAAGACGAGAGAGTCACCCTCCCGGGCTACGATATCAATCTCGCCAAGCACACAGCGAAAGTTGGTCTCCAGTATCCGGTATCCACACTTCTTCAAATACTCCTCGGCCGCCCCCTCCCCAAACGCCCCTACGAGCTTACGCGTATCAGCCATTTCTCTCCCGCACTTCACGAACCGGAGCGAAGCTAGCACGATGGATCGGACAACATCCCAGTCGCCGCAGCTTCGCCAGGTGTTCTGTCGTGGGGTAGCCCTTGTTGCGGGCAAATCCATATCCGGAGTAGAGGCCGTCGTATTCCATCATCAGCCGGTCCCGGTGGACCTTGGCAACGATCGATGCTGCGGCGATGGAGCAGGAGAGATTATCGCCCCTAATGATGCTTCTCTGCGGGATGTCAAGTTCGGGCATGGTAATCCAATCTATGAGCAGGAAGTCGGGGGGTCGAGACGCTACGCTAAGCGTCTCCACCGCCAGACGCATGGCCAATCTCGTGGCGGCCACGATGCCGCGAACATCAATGGTTTCCGGTGGAACCACGCCGATGCCGACCGCCAGGGCCTCCCTCTGGATGCATGAGGAAAGGAACTCACGCTTGCGTGGAGCGAGTCTCTTGCTATCCCGCAACTGAAGAAGCCAGGATAATCTACTTGCCGGTGTCAGGATCACCGCAGCGGCAACCACCGGACCGGCCAGTGGACCGCGCCCGACCTCATCAATTCCGGCGACAAGTTGATATCCCTGCTGCCAGAGTTTTTCTTCCTCGATGAAAGTCGGCGACTGGTCGAAGGTTTCAGGCATAGGCGTTTTAAGAACCCCATTGCGATGGAAGTGCCAATGCTTTTTCTGTCAATTCATCCCTCGCCTGTTAAGCATTGAGTTTTGATGAGGAGTGCTCAGGGGTCGTGCACCCGCTCTCGCTCTCGCCCCCTGGCTCGCCCACATCAGCCAGCTCGAGCCAGGCACCCCTGCGGCACCCAGAGTTGGCTACTTACCGCTGCTTCCTCCCGGATCTGACGGGGTTCATAGCTCTCTGCCGCGCAGGACCCAGCCTTCAACACCGCTTAATGAGGACGGCACCAAGAAACTGAAGATCTCAAGCGGGAATTCAGCCCCGCTACAGCGGATCTCGGGTTCAGGGCACCGCTAACTCCCCGCCTAGCACGACCCCAATATGATGCTACTGTTTCCACCAGGTCTCTGTCAATGCCTATCTCCTCACTCCTTCTTTTCAATGAAATTTCGGGCAATGATAATCTTCTGGATATTCGAGGTTCCCTCAACGATCTGGTAGGATTTGGCATCTCTATAATACCGCTCTATGGGATACTCGGCGCTGTAACCGTAGGAGGCATATAACTTCGTCGCCTCGTTGGCCGCCATAACGGCGGCTTCGGCACCATAATATTTCGCAGCAGAGATGTGAAGCGTTGCCCTGCCTCCCACCTTCTCCAGGTTATCCATCATCCAGGCAGCCCTCAATACCAGAAGTTTGGCCGCCTCATGCTCACACCACATTCTGGCCAACTGATCCTGGATCATCTGAAACTGAATAATCGGCTGACCAAATTGAGTCCTTTCATTGGCATACTGCCGGGAAAGGTCAAAACACTTTTCAGCCACCCCGGCCGCCCGCGCCGCACATGAAAGACGCGTTCTGTCGAGCATAAACATGGCGATCTTGAAGCCATCACCAATCTTGCCTACCAGGGCGTTCCGGGGAATCTTCACCCCCTCAAAGGAGATCTCCCCCGTGGGAGAGCTATGGAGCCCTAATTTTTCCGCAATTGCCCGCTGTTCGATTCCAGGGGAGTTCATCTCCACCATGAATGCCGACATTCCCCGATGCTTCTTCTCCCGATCGGTCATGGCATAAATGAGACCAACGGTCGCATTAGGCACACCTGAAATCCACATCTTGTTTCCGTTCAGGATATAGCCATCATCCACCTCCTTAGCGGTGGACCTCATTGAGGCGATATCCGAGCCGGTATCCGCCTCGGTCAGCGCGAAGCATCCGTAATCTTCAGCCTTGATGAGAGGGGGAATATACCTCTCGCACTGCTCCTCAGTCCCAAATGCCAGCAACACACTCTGGATGGCATTCATTTGCAGGTTGAAAGTAACCCCGTAGGAGGGACTTTCCTTGCCAACCTCCATGGTCATAAGGGTAGCAGCCAGATGCCCCATCTCATTGCCGCCATACTTCTCCGGTGCGATGCAACCGAAAAAGCCGAGCTCAGCCATCTGCTTAACGATTGCCGCGTTGTAAACGTGGTTCCTTTCGTCTTCCTCGACTGTGGGGGCAATCTCGCGCTGGGCAAAGTCTCGCGCCAGGCTTTGCAGCATCGTCTGTTCTTCGGTGAACCCAAAGTCCATTTTCTACTCCTTTCATTTCTGGTAAGCGTTCAGCCATCAGCGGTCAGCTTTCAGCTGAGGTAAGGATTGCCTTAAGTTCAAAATTTGCCTTAATTACGCTTTCCTACGGCAAAACCGCAACAGTGAATCGCATTAGACATCCCCCTATCTGCTGAGTGATTAGTGATTAGTGATTAGTCACCAGTCACTATTCACCATTCACTGGCACGATCGCTTCTTCTGGTAGGTCAGCAAAGCACCTAGTACCCTCATCGCATCCTCCGATGTGGCAAACACCGGTATGCGCCGCAGCTCCAGTTTCCTCACAAACTCGTCCTCCATGCTATCCATCGTCGATCTCCACAGGATCA
>QLUN01000075.1 GCA_018725455.1 Chloroflexota bacterium | reverse complement strand
CTGAACCGGACCAAGGGTCCTCAGGTCAGTGACAATGGCAGCGGTCTCATGGGGAACATCGGGAACAAAGACCGAACGCTTACGCTTGCCGGCAAACGGGTGGTGTGGGGGGAGGGGGTGCGGAGGGGGAATAAGAAATCGAAGATTTTTCGGATCGGTGTTGCGATCGAGACAACACGTCGTGTCGAGGAGTCACGATAAACTTGTCCTCGCGAATGCGGGGATCGGAGTGGTTGAAAGTTTTTGGAGAAACTAAACTGTTACTGCAAATGGCAGGTATCGTTCAGCACGATGAACGCCGCTCCATAGGGTGAGGTCTCCATGATGGTGATCGAGGCGTTGCTGAGGCGCACCTGCCACCAGTGCTCCAGGCCAATTCCCAGCAGCAGGCAGATAAGCACTTGCAGCGAGCCCCCGTGAGCCACCACTAACACCGTTTCCTCGGGTTCATGCCCCTTGAGCTCCTCGGTGAACTGGGCCACCCTGGCGCCAAGTTCAGCTATACTCTCACCGTCAGGGATACGAGTTTCCGGACTCCTGGTTCTCCAGGCTTGAAGATCCCCGGCGATCCGGGGGTAGCGCTCCTTGATCTCATCGAAGGTCATTCCTTCAGCCTGGCCGAAGTTCATCTCCCTCAATAACGGCGATTGACGGATCTCCACCATGCCGTGCATCGAGGCGATGCTCCGAGCAGTTTCATGCGACCGGGAGAGATCACTGGAGTAGATAACGTCTATCCTCTCGCTGGCAAGGCGATCACTTACCATTGCTGCCTGTTCGGTCCCATTGTCGTTCAAGTGGATATCGCTGTGGCCCTGATACCGAAGCGACCTGTTCCACTCCGTCTCGCCGTGTCTTACAAGTATAAGCCTAGCCAACTTGTTCCTCCTATCCGATTATAATGATCAGAATCAGACTCGCTACCTCGGAAAGCTCGATTATGGCACCATAGGCATCGCCCGTAAGTCCGCCGAGGCGTGAAGTGAGAGTTCTTCCCAGCAGAAAGACGGTAACCCAAACCACAACCACCATCGCTACCCCGGCATAATTCAGAAAAGCTGCGGCTACAGCCACGGTAATCACGGTCGCCATGCCCATCCTCAGCCAGCTCGCCTGCTTCTTGAATACCTGGCCCAGTCCTTCCTTCCTGGCAGAGGGGAAGACCGTGATAGCATAGACGACACTCCAGCGACCCACGGTAGGCATCAGCAGGAGCGCTACCGCTCTCAACCCCACCGGTATGGTTATCAGAGAGATATACTTGAGCAGGATAAGGGAGCATGCCCCCACCACCCCGAACCCCCCCACCCGGCTATCGGCCATCACCCTGAGCCTTTCGGCCGCGGAGCTCCTCAAGGCAAACCCATCGCAGGTGTCCATCAATCCATCGAGATGGAGCGCACCAGTGAAGAGAATAAGCGAAACGACCAGTAAGGCGCTCACGAGCAGCGGAGGCAGGAAGAGTCCCAGTAGCTGGTCGAGCCCCAACAGGATCGCCCCCAATATAAGCCCCACCAGCGAGAAGTAGCTTATCGAGCGGCCAATCCCGCTCTCACTGAAGCCTCGGCCTCCTGGGGCAGGGAATACGGTGAGAAACTGCCAGGCAGTCCAGAAACCCAAATCGTCTCCTCTCCGTTCAAGGTTCAAAGTTGCAGCTTGCTCAAGGGGGATGTTGTCATCACCCGATCTTACTCGTTTGAGGGAAGTTGGGGATGGCAACATTCCCAACGATCGCGGGGTAGGGGCGAATAAATCCGCCCTGTCGGGGATGGCTAAAGCCTCCCCTACCCAACCTCTTCTGCTTCAGAGACCCCGGCCTCCTCGAAGGTGGCCATCTCGTCCAGCACCTTCGCCGCTGCCCCGGAGATGAAGCCATCAATGACCACCGGGATGCGGTTCGCTGCTGCCCCTAATATAACGCCGGCGAGCCCACCGATTTCAAATCCCCCTACCCTGGCCAGGACATCGAGGGGATCATCCGGATTGGGCTGGTTCACCTGCAACGCCTTTTGAATAACCGCCACTTTGTGGTCCATCTGCTCATCCCCCAGACCGGTGCCGCGGCCGGTGACCTCGATCACCGGCTTGCCGGTCATCACGGCACAGACGGCACTTGAAGCGGTGGTGTTGCCTATGCCCATATCGCCGGTCCCGACGATGTCGAGTCCCCTTGCAATCTCCGACTCAAGCACATCTATGCCCGCTTCGATGGCATCCAGCGCCTGCTGACGGGTCATAGCCGGCCCTTGGGCAATGTTCCTGGTGCCGAAATCAATCATCTTGCAGAGAAGCCCGGAATGGGGTTCGAATCCGCCGATGACACCCATATCCACCACCACAACCCTTGCCCCCACATGGCGGGCGAGGACATTGATACCCGCTCCTCCTCCGAGGAAGTTGAGCACCATCTGCCTGGTGACCTCCTGGGGATAGAGGCTTATCCCCTCGGCTGCCACGCCATGATCAGCAGCCATGGTGATGATGGCCTTGTGCCGAATCTTCGGCCGGGTATTCCCCGTTATCCCGGCGATAAGAATGGCAAGGTCTTCAAGCTGTCCCAGGCTACCCTGAGGCTTGGTAAGCGTATCCTGGCGCCTTCGGGCAGCCTCCATTGCCTCCAAATTCAGAGGCTTTATTGACCCAAGTGTTTCGGTTAGGGATTTGGTCATTGCATAATCTCCCCTTATATTATATGCAATCCTTATTCCTCTTCCATCTCTGACCTGTGAAATTCGTGCCCGCACATCCTGGTACCTTTGGGCGATAAAATGTTGTCTTGCTGATGCCCTGCGAGAGACACATCAGTCCGCCGCATTCCGCGAGGTGCGTTCGATTTTGCTGTCATATCGTAATTTTTTCGACGGGCTGAGCCGGTTCCTAAACTGGCGGAGAGGGTGGGATTCGAACCCACGGTCGGAAAATCCGACACGCGCTCTCCAGGCGCGCCTGATCGGCCACTCCAGCACCTCTCCAAAATCTGTAGGCTTAATTTCTAGATTCTGGTGAAACCTTTAAGGATCTCGTCAATTAGCTCCTTTCTTTCGTTGTGGCTCGGGAGTCGTCTTGGATTTACCACTGCCGCTACATCAAAGGCCATGGCATCTAATGCACCAGCTAGAAAAGCCTTCTCGATGCCAACTTCCCGAGCAAACGCCTCCCCATACTCTACCCATTCCTTGCTGCCCAGCATTCCCTTTGCTTTTTGTATCACCACCTGCTTTAGCTGTGCCTCAATCACTGTTTCACCTCCTTTGCCTGGCGGAGGGGGTGGGATTCGAACCCACGGTCACCAGAGATGACACCGCTTTTCGAGAGCGGCACCTTAAGCCACTCGGTCACCCCTCCGGGATTCGCACTCCCTCCTCAAGACCACCCTTTCACTCATAAATTGCTGACACCTTGTCGACGTTTCCTTAACGAACCTCAGTAGCGCGGGACGATAGCGTAGATTGAGTAGCGATAGAACCAGTCTCCAGGTCAGGAAATGATCTTCCACAAGGCTTGCCTGCCAGACAAGCTGAGGAGCCCTTGTCCAATGTTAGGATAACCTGTCGAGGCGTCCGTGTCAAGGAGACCTTCTTTCCATCCCTCAAAGTCCTCCATCGTCACGTGGTAGTCACGCCCACCTTGAAGAATCAGCATCGGGACGGTTAGTTCCATCGCCGTTCTTACGGGCTGGTATGCCATTAAGTCTGCCCAATAAGCTCTCGAAGCCCCAGGGACAATCTCGCCCTCGCCTATATCGAGTTCTTTCACTTTCCTCACCTGTGCCTTTATCCATTCTAAATGCTTTGCCTCAGCGTCGTCTATTTTCCCATCTAAATAGAGGAGATATTGGGTCTGTTCCAGGATCATGTCTGGTAGGCTCATTTACACAAACCATTATAACGGGGTAAGGAACTTGTCAACCCACTTGGGATAACCTTAATCCGTGGAGGCCCTTGCAAAAATCCGATCAAGCCAAAACCCCCCAGGGAACATCTTAAATCAGGAAATGGTGCCAACCGAGAATCCAGTAGTCATTTCCAAAGCCATATCGGAAGACAACTACGTGCCACTGCCAGAAAAACCAATGGAAATTAACTTGACAATGTTAAATTAGGCTTTGATTCTATGTATAAAGATGGTATCCTTCTGTCTGTAACTGAACTAACAGGAGGATACCATTGCAGAACCAAATCTATGAAAGGAAAGTCGTATTTGATCCCCGGCGCTGGGGCTTGCCAATGGGAGCGATGGCCAACCCGGCCAACAGACTGCAGGGCCTCTGGGCCCGTTTTAGACCCTGTTTCAAGACCAAAACGCGTGATTCCAGCAAACACGCTTGGTCTTATCTGCGAGGTCTCTTGACTATGGAAACCAAGCGAAACTATGCCAATATCGCTCGCCAGGTGATTGGCCCTGAGGATGATGGGCAAAACTTTCAGCAGTTCATGTCCGACTCTCCCTGGTCCACTAGAGCTGTCTTTGATCAGATTCAAACTGAGGTGCGCCAGCGGCCAGAACTTAAGGGAGGAATGCTGACTGTGGACGAGAGCGGAGACAAGAAGGCAGGAAACCAGAGTGCCGGGGTAGCCCGGCAACATTTGGGACGATTGGGAAAGGTAGATTTGGGGCAAATGGGAGTAGCACTGGGCTACTATCAGGCAGCGGTCTGGATGATGGTGGATGGAGAGCTCTATCTGCCTGAGGAATGGTTTGGCCAAGCTCATGGCGAGTTGCGTCACCGCTGGTACATCCCACCGGAGCGCACTTTTTCCACCAAGTCGCAGTTGGGGCTGGAGATGATCCTGAGGGCCAAGGCTAACGGATTGCCCTTCCAGGTGGTAGGCTGCGATAGTCTTTACGGGCGGGATAGCCGCTTCCGGGCTGCTCTGGATAAAGAGAGCCTGCTTTATCTGGGGGAGGTACCGTCTGATACCCACGTCTACTTGGAAAGGCCAGAAATGGGGGTACCGGAAAAACCTCTGGGGCATAGGGGACGCCCCTTCTCCCGGCAACGAATTCTGAATGGGATAGCGGCAGTGGAGGTGCGTCAGCTCGCAGTTTATCCCGACCTGGCGTGGCAAAAGGTTAAGGTGCGCCCAACCGAACGGGGGGATTTGATTTACGAATGTACTGCTAGCCCATGTTTGACAATTGGGTCTGAAAACAGATTCAAAATACCACTTTTAAGCCTCTGTTTGTCATCACATCGGCCTTTAGGCTTTTTTAGGCTGTCTCCGATACTTGCGGCGGGGCGAGCGTGGTAACCCCCAATGCCCTCAGCACCTCAC